>JAKFYM010000224.1 GCA_021730855.1 Bdellovibrionales bacterium | reverse complement strand
GATGGCCATTGGTTCCCACCATCACGTATTTCTTTTCGTCCAAGGTTTCGAAGTAAACCCCGTTCATGTGGTAGCGGTTCTCGTCTACCGATACCGCGTAAAGGGTGTGGTCGATCATTTTCTGCAGAACTTCGACCTTCGCCTTGGCTTCGGTTTTTCCAGAGAAAGAGGGTAAGGAGGGGAAGTCTTCTGGGGAGAGCCCCATGATGTTGAAATTAGATTTTCCACAAACTATCCCAATCCAATGATTTTCCTTGGAGTGAATGTGGATTTCTTTTTCTGGAAGCTCCCGAACGATGTCGAGAAAGTTTTTAGCGGAAACGGTAGTTCTACCGTTTTCGGATACCTGTACAGGAATACTGGTTTCGATACTCACTTCAAGGTCGGTAGCCTTGATTGTCAATTGGTCATTCTGAGCACTTAAAAAGAGGTTACTCAAAATTTGGAGCGTATTTCTCTTTTCTACTACGCTGTGAACTTTATTTAGGCTTTCGAGTAGGTCTTTCTTACTTTTGACCGTGATCTTCATGAAGGCTCCAATGGTCTAAGAATCTATTAATATATAATACAGTAGTAGTAGTAGTGGTGTGGATAACAGGGAAAACTCTTAAGACCATTGCTAGTAGGCCCTTCCCCGCTTAAATTTCATCCCTACAGGGGTGTATAATATGCTAGGAGGCATGGGAAAGAATAAAATATTTTCGCCTACCCAAAGCCGCCGCAAAACTTTCTCCACAATTGTGGATAAAAAATGACTATTAACCAAGCAGCTCGATAAGGTTTTTGGATAACACTCCGCATTTGCCTAGGCAAAACGGCAAAAAAAGGAAGATATCCACAGCTGTGAATAAGTTATCCAGAAAGTAGTTATCCATATCCCTGGGAAAACCCGGATAACTAAATTGAATAAGAATATTCAATACTAAGAATCCCATTTCATCCACAATCACCCTGTGGATATGTGGATGAAAATTTTTATCCACATTGACTTTTCGCCTTATCCACAGGTTTTCCACATTTTAAAAAGTTTTTGAAAAAAAAGCGCAAAAAATCCCGGTTTTGGAGGCTTGTTAAGGTGTTACTTTAGGGGTGAGAAAAAGCTGCAAAATCAGAGCATTTGCTGAATGTCTTCAACATACTTCTTCAGAGTCGGGCTGGTGATGAGCTCTTTTTCGATTTTTTTGATCGCGTGGATCACGGTGGAATGATCTTTCCCCCCGAATGCGAAAGCGATTTCAGGCAAGGTTTTCTTGGTATATTTCCGTGTAAGATACATCGCAATTTGACGAGGCTCTGAGTACTTACGTTCCCGCGATTTGGAGTTCAGTTCTGTCAGCGAAATTTTGAAATACTGACAGACGCATTTGTTGATCGACTCGATCGAAAGATTATTATTCTTATTTTCGTTAAGCATGTCGGACAAAGCTTCGCGAGCCATGTCTAAGGTAATCTCTGTTCCATTGATCGAGGCCTCGGCACTCAAGCGAATGAGCGCGCCCTCTAGCTCACGCACATTGTTCCGGATATGACCGGCGATCATTAGACAAACTTCATTTGGTACGTAGAGATCTTCCGCTTCGGCCTTCGCTTTCAAAATCGCAATGCGCGTCTCTAAATCTGGAGGTTTTACGTCCACCACCAACCCTTGTTGCAGTCGCGTGACCAAACGCTCTTCTAAATTGTGTAGCTCCCTGGGTGGCTTATCGCTCGTGAGAACTACCTGGTTATGGCTGCCGAAAAGGTGATTGAAGGTGTGAAAGAACTCTTCCTCACTCTTCTCCTTGCCCCCAATGTACTGAATGTCATCGATCAAAAAGGCATCAAAGCTCGAGCGGTAGCGGCTATGAAAATGGTTGGTGGCTTTGTTTTTCACCGACTCGATGAATTCATTCACAAACTGCTCAGCGGAAAGATAACAAATCCGCGCCTGGGGATTATTTCTCAGCATCTGAATGGCGATGGCGTGTAGAAGATGTGTTTTGCCCAAGCCTGAGGGGCCATAGATCAATAGCGGATTGTACTTTCCTCCCGGAAAGTTTGCGGCGGCTTTGGCCGCGGCATGGGCAAACTGCGTCCCACTGCTCACGATGAAATATTCAAAGTTGTGAAACGTGTCTACGTAACCGGATGTGCACTTGATCAGGCCCTTGGGCAGCTTCGAATTGCCCACGGGGGGCTGGACAATCTCGGAGGGAGAAGGGGTGGGAAAGCTAGACTCGGTCCGAGGAGCAAAATCGAAGATCTTCCGCACCGGTTCCGGTTCGGGAGGGGGGCTGGCATTTCCAGGCCCTAGGAGAGGTTCACTACCTGCCACTTGGTAGGAAACTTGAAAGCTTTTCCCAGTAACCATAGCCAAAGCATTGAGGATTTTGCCTTCAAAATTACTTTTGAGGAAGGTATTGAAAAAGGGGGTGGGTACCTGGAAAACGATAGCGCTTTCCTCGACGGAGAGAATTTCCAAAGGAAGCAGCCAAGACTTAAACATCTCTGGGGTGGTCATAGACTGCAGCTGTTGCAAGGCAGATTGCCAAAATCCCGGATGCTCTTTCATCGGAAGAAACGTTCCCCTCGTGCTTTCCTATGGTGGTGAAAAAAAGACGTTCGGTATTGATAGCAAGGGGGAAGGAGTGGGGACAAGAAATTTCTCCGATCACGACCCGAATGACCCGAGAAACTTGACGCGTATACTTGACAGTCTTTTTGGTTATTTGGTAGGAACCGGTAACGCAACATCGTTCGCCGCAAAGAAAATCGGTACGAGAGTTTCCATTATCGGGAGAAAGTCATGAAA
The DNA here is from genome assembly GCA_021730855.1 of Bdellovibrionales bacterium. Lineage (GTDB taxonomy): Bacteria > Bdellovibrionota > UBA1018 > CAIPTA01 > CAIPTA01 > JAKFYM01. Next base: position 5,990 of record JAKFYM010000224.1, on the reverse strand, counting down.
CGCCCTTGGCAGCCTAGTAAGAAAAAGCGAGCGAAAACTCACGGTTTCCGGAAGAGAATGTCCACCAAAAATGGTCGTAAGCTTCTTTCCCAAAGAAGACGTAAGGGCCGGAAGCGTCTCACGGTAAAAGTTGCCACCAAATAAACTCTCCTTTTCTCGTTCGCAACGCATCAGAAAGAAAGCAGACTTTCTTCGTCTGCGGAAGAATTCCTCCAAATGGGTGTCTAGGCACTGGGTGCTTTTCTATGCCAAATCCACCCAAGAAAAGGCCCGCTTGGCTGTGACCATCAGCGCTCGCTATGGTCCGGCCGTGGACCGCAACCTTTTCCGACGCTGGTTACGGGAACAGTTTCGTTTGCACCAGGAGGTCCTTAAGGGCCTTGACCTGCATTTCATTGCCAAACAAAAGCCGGTACAGCTAGAAAAAACACGCTATAAGGAAGAGCTGAATGAGGACTTTGAGAGACTCTTGCAGCGCCTTCGCTGATTCGCACGAAAATCCTTCGGTTTTTGCTCGGGCAGCCTTGGCTGGTCTCCAAGGGTATCGCTGGATTTTAGCCCCGCTCTTTATGAGCTTGGGCGTGCAGTGTCGCTTTCAGCCGACTTGTTCGGAATATGCGCGGCAAGCGTTGGAAAAACATGGGTTTTTTAAGGGAATTTTTCTTAGTCTGTGGCGCCTTGGTCGCTGCCATCCGCTTTGCCGTGGTGGCCATGATCCGGTCCCGGGAATTCGCATTAGGCATTAGGAGAGTTTAGTCATGGATAAACGTACAATTTTAGCGATTGCCCTTTCGATGGGCATTCTTTTGGCCTGGCAAAAATTCTACCTGGAGCCGATCCAGCAAAGGGCCGCTCTCGAGCTCCAAGAACGGCAGCGTCTGGCGGAGACCACCACAAAACGGGAAGAGAATAAGGCGGAACTCGATGCGCGAGGAATACTACCTGCTTCCGAGCGAAAAAAAGCCGAACAAGCCCCTAAGGAAGTCAAAACGGTGGTGCTGGAAAATGGCGACACGCGATTGTCGGTGTCTAACGGACCGGCATTGTTCACAAATGGTGAGTTGAAGTCCTATGCCCGCGCTCTCGACAAAGTGGAGGAAAAGGTCACCCTAGAGGAAACCACTGGCTTCTCTACCCAGGTGGTCTTGCGTTTCAACGATCCCAAGCTGGCGGCTTTAAACGGAAGCCTGTGGGACAGCGTAGAAAAAGTGGGAGACAAAACGGTTGTTTCCCGCCTTTCCCATCCCGAGCTGAACGTTGAGCGTCGCTTTACCCTGGCAGACGCAGGCTACGGGGGAGAAGCTGAATACCGGCTTCAGTTTAAATCAGATCCCCCTAAATATTTTTTCTTGGATTTAAACGGTAGCCCCAAGCGCGCCAACGATCATGAAGGCAGCATTTTTGGCCAAGCTCCCGATAAAGTGCACTTTGCCTATCGCGACACTGCCTCAAGGCACAGTCATATGGGAGCCGGCCTCCAAGAGAATGTGGAAACAGCCACCGGCGTGAAATGGCTGGGCGTGGACACCAGGTATTTTGTCCTGGCATTAGTGCCCGAGGGTGATCGCACGGGGGCGCAGGTAACCACGGTTCCCGAAGCCAGTGCTCCTACCGTAAGAGGAAGCTTGGCCATTCCCACCGAAGGGAAACGAGACGTTGTGGTGAAAACAAAAGTCTATTTTGGCCCGAAAAACATGGAACAATTGCGGTCCTTAGATCCAGTGTTGGTAGATGCTATCGACTTTGGTTGGACTTCCTTTTTGGCCGTGCCGCTCTTGCAGTCCCTAAAGTGGATTCATAGTTACCTGCCTAACTATGGCCTCGCGATCATCATTCTAACTTTCCTCATCAAAATGCTGCTCTTGCCGCTCACCTACAAGAGTATGAAATCGATGGCGAAAATTGCAAAACTCCAGCCCCAGCTCACGGCTTTGCGGGAGAAATATAAGGACGACAAAGAGAAATTGAACGCCGAGATGATGAGCTTCATGCGCACCAATGGTTACAATCCCGTGGGCGGATGCTTGCCGATCCTCTTGCAGATGCCGATTTTTTTCGCTCTCTACCGTGTGTTGTTCAATTCCATGGAGCTCTACCAGGCGCCATTCATCGGCTGGATCCACGATCTCTCGGCTCCAGACCCATTTTTTGTGCTTCCAGTGCTCCTTACCGGGTTGATGTATTTCCAACAAAAGCTTTCGCCCAATACCGCCACGGATCCCACGCAGCAGAAAATGATGCAATTTATGCCCGTGATGTTCGGGGTTTTCATGATCCTGCTACCGGCAGGTCTGAATATTTATATGGTGGTGAACTCTGCCACTAGTATTGCGCAGCAGTGGGTGTTGAATAAAAAGCTAGGAATTCACCCGATGCAGAGCGTGGCCGTAAAGGCCTAAGTTCATGCGCTCAGGGTATTTTCGCGACGACACGATTGCGGCGATCGCCACCTCCCCTCAGGTAGCCGCGGCGGTAGGAGTGATTCGCGTATCGGGCCCGGAGGCCTGGAAGGTTACCGCTCCGCTACTAAAGACCATCGCACACGGAAAAGACTGGCCCAAAGAGAAGGTAGAAAGCCACAAGCTGCAGCGCTGCCTTTTAGTGGACCGTGTAGGAGCCAGCCTCGATGACGGGATGTTCGTCTGGATGCAAAATCCGCATTCCTTTACCGGGGAAGAGGTGGTGGAGCTCCACCTTCACGGGAATCCCCATCTTCTGCGGCGCGTTTTGCAGGAGCTGCAATTTCGCGGGGCCAGCCTAGCCCTGCCGGGGGAGTTCAGCTTTCGTGCCTTTAAGAATGGCAAGCTTACCCTCTCTCAAGCAGAGTCGATTTCCGATTTGATCGGTAGCCACACGGAAGAGGGTGCGCAGCGTGCGCTCAGCCACCTGCTTGGGCATGCAAAAAAAGAGATCGAATCGTTAAAACAAGAATTAGTGAATCGCCTGGCCGAAATGGAAGTCGATATCGACTTCTCCGATCAGGGAGTGTCCGTCCTTGACTATGATCGCTGGGCTACGCGCCTCGAAAAATGGCGCGAGCGTGTAGAGAGCATCAGAGAGGAGTTCTTGCGGTCCCAGCCGAGGCGCGAAGGAATCCGCTTAGCGTTAGTTGGCGCTCCTAATAGTGGAAAGTCCTCCCTCTTTAACACGCTACTAGGAGAGGACCGCAGCATCGTAAGCCCGGAACAAGGTACCACTCGGGATGTGGTGCGTGAGCTACTAACCTTGCAGGGGGTATTGTTTCGATTGGCGGACACGGCGGGCCTGCGAGAAACAACAAACCGGATAGAGGCTCAGGGAATTGACCGCTCCTACGGCGAACTGGAGACAGCTGACCTAGTGCTTTGGCTTACCGATGGCACGGTAGCGGTAGAAGAAAGACCGGCTCTCCTGGAACGCTGGAAGCGGCTCAAAGCCCATTGTTTGCCCAACACTCGTTTTGTGGCCATCTGGAATAAGGCCGACCTGGTGGCGGAACCTGCTAGCGAGTGGAAGGACGTGATGGCGGACCTTTCTCTCCCATGGGTGGCTGTTTCTGCAGCCTCGGGCCAGGGCGTTTCCGAGCTTCAGGAGGAATTGCTAAAACCTTTTGCTGCCACGGAGGCGAGCCAGCCAGATTTCTTGATTAGCAGAACGCGTCATTATGCGGTATTAGGGGAGGCCTCTCTAGCCGTGAAGAAAGCCCTGGAGAAGGTGAGCAGTGGGGAACGGAATCCGGATCTTTTGGCCTCCGACCTTCGCGCGGCGCTTTCCCAGATTGGGGAAATCACGGGAGAGTTTAGTTCAGAGGACCTTCTGAACCACATTTTTGCAGAATTCTGCATCGGAAAGTAAGCCATGTCGGAAAAAGCGGACGTTATTGTCATTGGAGCTGGGCATGCGGGTTGCGAAGCAGCTCTGGCGGCCGCCCGTATGGGTTGCCGTACCCTGCTTTTGACCATGAATAATGACCGTATTGCCTATATGTCCTGCAATCCGGCGATTGGTGGCCAGGCAAAAGGCCAGCTAGCGAGGGAAGTCGACGCGCTAGGCGGTGAAATGGGGATCAATACCGACAAAAGCGCCTTGCAGTACAAGCGATTGAATTCCTCCAAGGGTCCTGCCGTTCGGTCTTCCCGCGCCCAGTGCGATAAGGTGTTCTATAGCCTGCGGATGAAGGAAACCGTGGAATCGCAGCCAAATCTCACGGTAGCGCAACGAGAAGTTCGTGATTTTGTCGTCGAAAATGGGGTAATCCGCGGGGTATACACAAATTTTGATGAGTTATTTACCGCCCAAGCGGTAATTCTCACGGCGGGCACCTTCATGCGCGCGATCATGCACTGCGGATCGAACCAAGCCGAGGGAGGAAGGGCTGGGGATTCCAGCGCCAACTCCATTTCTACGGCTCTCGGCCGCCTGGGTTTCTCGCTCACCCGCTTAAAAACCGGAACTCCCGCTCGTTTGAAAAAAGGCTCGATTCGTTTTGATCTTTTGACCCGAGAAGATGGCGACAAAAATCCGGTGCCGTTTAGTTTCTATTCAATTCCCGATCCATTTCCGCTCTTGCCCCAGCTTCCTTGCTTTCTCACTTACACGAACCCGCGTACCCACGAGGTTATTGAGGCGGCAAAAGACCTTTCCCCCATGTTTTCGGGCGCGATTACGGGTCGAGGCCCTCGCTATTGCCCCTCGATTGAGGACAAGGTGTTCCGCTTCGCCGATAAGGACAGGCACCAGATTTTTCTCGAGCCCGAAAGCCAGTTTTCCCAGGAAATCTATGCAAATGGCCTATCGACAAGCCTTCCGCTAGAGGTGCAGTTGAAATTCCTGCGTACTATTGAGGGCTTAGAGAATGTCGAGATTGCTCGTCCGGGCTATGCCGTGGAATATGACGCAGTGAATCCAGTGGCTCTAAGGCACACGCTAGAGTGTAAGTCTGTGAAAGGACTCTATTTTGCGGGCCAGGTGAATGGCACTAGTGGCTATGAAGAGGCCGCTGCGCAGGGATTGATGGCAGGAATCAATGCAGCCTTGCAAGTGAAGGAGCTCGAACCCTTTCTGTTAGGCCGAGACGAGGCCTATATTGGTGTTTTGATTGATGATCTCGTCACCAAGGGCGTGGATGAGCCCTACCGAATGTTCACCTCTCGCTGTGAATATAGGCTCCTTTTGCGTGAAGATAATGCCGACAAACGGCTGGCGGCAAAAGGAAAAGCCCTTGGATTGATTGGGGAAATGAAATGGGATGCGTTTTCTCGTAAGCAGGAAGCCATTTCACGCCTGAAAGAGCGCCTTGAGACCACTTATTTGTATCCAAAGGAGTTCGAAAGGGAGCCAGAACGGTTTACCAGCCTAGGAATTTCCTCCCTACGCGATCGCCTGTCTTTAGTGGAGCTCGTAAAACGTCCTGAATGGAATTTGGAGCGCTTTTTTGCAGCTGGTTTTCTGGAAAAACAAGATATTGGGGTTCCTGATTGGCAGATTCGCTTCGTAGAAGAGGCAGTAGAGGTCGAGGCCAAGTACGAAGGCTATATAAAGCGTGAATTAGAACTCTTAGAAAAGGTTCGTGCCCAGCAAAATAGGAAAATACCGGCGAGTTTTTCGTTTGGGGCGGTTTCAGGCCTTTCCTTGGAAGTGGTGGAGCGCCTGGAGCGTGTGCGACCCATAACCTTAGGCCAAGCCATGCGTGTGATGGGTGTAACCCCTGCGGCCGGAGCTCTTTTGTATGTGCACTTAGAAAAATCGGCTGTTTCTGAGGCGCGCGCATGATTTCACAGCAGAATTGGAAGCTGCTTGAGGCATTTCTCTTAGAAATAGGGGTACAACCGGAACACTTAGCAGGTAAGGGCCTTCGGGAGTCCTGTTCTCGGTACCTTGAGCTGCTTTTGGAAAAGAACAAAGAGGTAAATCTCACCTCGATCCGTGATTTTGAGACCGCCACCTGGAAACATCTAGCAGATTCCCTCGCACTTCTCGCCCTGGAGCCTCTAGGAGGGGTTCTTGATTGG
>JAKFYM010000211.1 GCA_021730855.1 Bdellovibrionales bacterium | reverse complement strand
ACAGAGGTATTCCTCTTGGAGCGATGGTAACTCTTCGTAAAAAGAGAATGTATGAATTCATGGATCGTTTGGTGAATGTGGCCTTGCCACGGGTTCGTGACTTTCGCGGAATCAGCGCAAAGTCCTTCGACGGACGCGGAAATTATACGCTAGGCCTAAGAGAGCAAGTGATCTTTCCGGAAATTAACTTTGATAAGGTGGATAAGGCCCGCGGTCTCAATATTACGTTTGTGACAACCGCGAAAGATAACGAGTCCGCAAGAATGTTACTTGCTGAACTCGGAATGCCATTCAGGAAATAAGGAGCTGGTGAATGTCTAAGAAGTGCAAACTGGAAAAAATGAAGAAGGTGCCGAAGTTCAAGGTGCAGCACAAGAACCGCTGCCCGCTTTGTGGCCGGCCCCGCGCATTTATGCGTAAGTTCAATATGTGCCGGATTTGCTTCCGGAAACTTGCGCTCACTGGGCAGTTGCCCGGTGTGACGAAGTCCAGCTTCTAAACGGAATTTAAGGAGATCGAAAAATGGTAACCGATCCTGTAGCAGACCTTTTGACGAGAATTAGAAACGCAAATATGGCCAATCTCGATACTGTGGAAGCACCCGTATCGCGAATTAAGGCCAATATAGCGCGTGTTTTGAAAGATGAAGGCTTTATTAAAAATTTCCGGCTGGTGCGTGCCGACAGCAAGCATTTCTTGCGTATCTATTTGAATAGCGACGCTGGCAGAAAAGCGATCACGGGCATTCGCCGTGAAAGTAAGCCAGGTCTCCGCAGGTATGTGGGCGTAGAGGATATCCCACGGGTATTGAATGGCGCGGGAATAGTTATTCTCTCGACCCCCATGGGTGTGATGACCGGTCGGGAAGCGAAAAAGAACAGGGTGGGCGGCGAGCTCCTCTGCTCTGTCTGGTAGTTGGAGGAAAAATGTCTCGAATTGGTAAACAATCGATCAAAATCCCTGCCGGTGTGAAGGTTTCTTCCAAAGGAAACGTATTCCACTTTGAAGGTCCTAAAGGAAAGCTTTCTCATATAGTACCTACGGGTGTTGTGGTGAAGGTCGACGGCGACCATATGTACGTGACTCGTGATGAGAACGTAGAGGGCGCGGCGGCACTACATGGGCTTACCAGGACATTACTGGCGAATTGTGTGCATGGCGTGCATGCGGGTTACAGCAAAGGTCTGGAAATCAATGGCGTAGGGTACCGAGCAGCCGTACAGGGCCAGTCTTTGAATATGACTTTGGGTTTTTCCCATCCCGTAGTGTTCAGTCTTCCGCAGGGCATTGCTGCAAAAGTAGATCAAAATACGAAAATCACCGTTTCCGGAGCTGATAAGCAGCTCGTAGGAATCGTATCGGCTGAAATTCGTGGTTTGCGACCGGTGGAGCCTTACCAAGGTAAGGGAATTCGCTATGCAGGTGAGCATGTCATTCGTAAGGCTGGTAAAGCAGCTGGTGCCGCTGGCGCTAAGTAATTTTAGAAGGAGATTGTTGTGAAAAAAATTAGCAAAAGGATTCCAGATTCTGTTCGGAATCGTCTACGCCGTCGGCGTCGGATTAGCTTTAAAGTGAGAGGCACGGCCGAGCGTCCACGTTTGGCGATTTTTCGCAGCAATAAAGCTTTCTACGCCCAGATCATTAATGACGAGGAAGGGAAAACTCTTCTCGCCTTGGCCACGAGCTCGAAAGATCTCAAAGGCAAAACACCGAATACCAAAGAAGGTGTGCAAGTTCTTGGAGAAGCACTGGCTAAGAAAGCCGTTGCCTCTAAGATTGATAAGGTCGTATTTGACCGTGCGGGCTATCTCTATCATGGCAAGGTGAAGTCCTTTGCAGATGGTGCTCGTAACGGTGGCTTGAAGTTTTAATAAGCGGAGGTTTGTTTGAGTCAAGACAACAGAAGAAACGTAGACACCGACGGTAATCAGTATGAAGAGAAAGTTCTCTACATCAACCGCGTTGCAAAAGTGGTGAAGGGCGGACGTCGCTTTAGCTTTTCCGCTCTTGTGGTAGCTGGAGATCGCCAAGGTCGCGTTGGGATAGGCTTGGGAAAAGCGAACGAAGTTCCTGAGGCTATTAAGAAGGCTTCTAAGCAGGCGAAGAAAAATATGATCCGCGTTCCCATCACTGCAGACGCAAAATCGATTCCGCACGATGTGATTGGAAAGTTTTGTTCTGGTCGCGTGCTTCTAAAGCCAGCAGTGGAAGGTACGGGAGTTATCGCTTCCGCTACGGTGAGAGGTATTCTTGAAGCCGCTGGTCTACAAAATGTTCGTACAAAAACTTTGCGTAGTCGCAATCCGCACAATGTGGTGAAGGCTACAATTGACGGCTTAAAGCGTTTGCGTGATTTTGAAGTAATTGCATCGGCTCGTAATAAGTCGGTGGCGGAAATTCTCTAAATTAAGAGGCTAAACCATGGCGAAGAAATTAATTACAGTTAGGTTTAAAAGAAGCACTATCGGCTGTCCAAAAGACCAGGTCGATACCGTCCGTGGTTTGGGATTGCGTAAACTACGCGATGAAAGCACTCTCCCGAATATTCCGGCTGTGCGTGGCATGATCAAAAAAGTGATCCACTTGGTTGAAGTGGTGAAGGAAGAATAGGAGACGCTATGATTCGTTTAGGTGAACTCAAAGGAGCCAAAGGTTCTACGCATAGGACGAAGCGTCTCGGGCGCGGTGCTGGTAGCGGAAAAGGTGATACGTCCGGAAAAGGACACAAAGGACTTCTCGCGCGTAAGGGCGGTGGTCGCCGTGTTGGTTACGAGGGCGGTCAGACTCCGATGATCCGTCGTATTCCTAAGCGTGGATTTCATAATTTTACGAAAAAGCATTATGCATTGATCAATCTAGATCAATTAAATGAGCTCAAACTCAAAGAGATCTCTCTTGAGAGTTTGCGTGAGGCTGGTGTTCTTAAAGGCAACGAACCTTATCTCAAAGTTCTTGGTATTGGCGAAATCTCCAAAGCGATTAGTGTGAAAGCTCATAAGTTCAGCGCGTCCGCAAAGGAAAAATTGGAAAAAGCCGGTGCCAAACTTGAGGTGATCGATGTCCGGAGCTGATGGTCTATTTAAGATCCCAGAACTAAGAAAAAAAATTCTATATACTTTGTTTGCATTGGCAATTTGTCGCTTGGGCGTGCACATCCCCACGCCCGGGGTAAATTCCGATGCACTTGCGGCTTTTTTCTCTGGCCAGGCAGGCACGATTTTCGGTTGGTTTAATATGTTCTCCGGGGGCGCTCTAGAACGGTTTTCCGTGATGGCCCTAGGGGTGATGCCTTATATTTCTGCTTCGATTATTTTCCAGCTCCTAACCGTAGTTTCTCCCAAGCTTGGGGAGCTTCAAAAAGAAGGGGAGTCCGGTCAGAAAAAAATCAACCAGTACACCCGCTACGCTACCGCAGCACTCTGTTTGGTCCAAGGGTACGGCATCTCTGTTGGTCTAGAGCAAATGCACAATCCTCAGTCTGTCGTACTAGAGCCAGGCTGGAACTTTCGTATTCTCACCATGGTCACCCTTTTGGCTGGATCTATGTTCCTGATGTGGCTGGGCGAGCAAATCACGGAGCGTGGGATTGGAAATGGCATTTCTTTGATCATTTTCGCCAACATTGCTTCCCATATTCCAGCTGGCATCAGTAGCGCTTGGAGTCTTTTTCAGACTGGCGAACTTCCTTTTATGAAGCTTTTGATTCTTGCCGCAATCATTTTTGCAGTTTTCTACGGCATCATCTTTATGGAGCGAGGCCAAAGACGCATTCCGATTCAGTATGCGAAACGGGTGGTCGGTAGAAAAATGTATGGTGGACAAAGCACTCACTTGCCATTGAAGATCAATTCTTCTGGTGTGATCCCACCTATTTTTGCGTCCTCTCTTATAGCCTTACCGGCCACAGTTACCACCATGGTCCAAACTCCTTTTATGCAGCGGATCGCCGATCTTTTGCGTGCTGGAATTGTTCATGACGCGATCTTTGTAGGTTTATTGGTCTTTTTCTGTTTTTTCTATACTGCTGTGACCTTTAAAACAGATGATGTGGCAGAAAATCTCAAAAAGCATGGGGCTTTTGTGCCCGGCATTCGTCCCGGAGAGAAGACGGCGGAGTATATCGATTACGTTTTGGTGCGAATTACTGTGCTTGGGGCTTTTTATCTAGCGGTGATCTGCGTTCTTCCCACTGTACTGGGCGATTCTTTAAAAATTCCTTTTTATATTGGGGGCACTAGCGTCCTGATCCTCGTCGGTGTTGCGATGGATACGCTGGCCCAAGTTGAGTCTCATTTGTTAAGCCGCCACTACGACACTTTCATGGGGAATATGCGCATGAAAGGCCGTAAGGGAGCCTAATGATTTTTGCCCTATTCGGACCTCCAGGATCAGGCAAAGGCACTCAGGCAAAGTCTTTAGTCAAAACCCTTGGAATTCCTCAGCTTTCTACCGGAGATATGCTCCGTGAAGCGATAAAAGCTGGAAGTAAACTAGGCTTGGAAGCCAAAGAATTCATGACAAAGGGCCAATTGGTGCCGGATTCGATCATGATCGGCCTGATTGAAAGCCGTATCCAACAGCCAGACTGCGCTATGGGTTTTATGTTGGATGGCTTTCCGCGGACAGTGGCTCAGGCCGAGGCCCTTGATGGGATGCTGGAGGCCCAGGGATTACAGCTAACCGATGTAGTTAGCTTTATCGTGAACAGACCCGAGCTCATTAACCGCTTGGCTGGCCGTATGGTGTGCTCGAGCTGTGGAGCGAGCTATCACGAGAACTTTAAGCAACCTAAACAAGCTGGGGTGTGTGACATCTGCGGCGGTGCTGTGGTGAAGCGGGACGACGACAAGGCAGAAGTGGTGAAGGCTCGATTGGAGACTTTTCTCGAGGCTACGAAGCCAGTAGAGGATCATTATCGGGCCCAGGGCCGGCTGCGAGAAATCAATGCCGAAGGCTCGGAACAAGAGGTTTTTCTGCGGATTATGCAAGCAGTGAGAAGGAGCGCCCAAGGGGTAAAAAGCCATTGAAAAAGGGGGCACAGCCGTGGTACGGAGGAGTGCTATCACTTTAGCTTAAGTGGCTATTTACAACATTTGCGGGTTTACGCTTTGTAAGACAAGTGTCAAACAAAGAAGAGTTGATTCAGGTTTGAAGGAATAGTTGGAGAGCCACTACCGAACGCGATGTTTAAGGTTCGTCTGCCGAACGAGACATCGAATTTTGGCTCATATTTTCGGAAAGATGCGGATGCATTACATCAAGATCTTACCGGGTGACAAAGTGGCAGTTGAGCTTTCTCCTTATGATTTAAACCGAGGGAGAATTACTTACCGAGCCAAATAATTTTGGTTTGAGATTTTTGGAGTTTGAGATGAAAGTCAGGGCTTCCGTCAAAAAAATTTGCGTGAAATGCAAAGTGGTTCGCAGGAAAGGTGTTGTGCGCGTGATCTGCACGGCCGATCCCCGCCATAAACAACGTCAAGGTTAATTCAGGGAGATTTTAGAAAATGGCACGTATCGCAGGTGTAGACCTTCCGAGAAATAAGAAAGTGGAATATGCGCTGACCGCTATCTATGGCGTTGGCCAGTCCTTGGCGAAGAAAGTCCTTCTGGAAGCCCATGTTCCGATCGGAAAAAATTCCGACGAGCTTACGGAAGGCGAAGTGGCAAAAATTCGTGAAGTTCTTGAACGCACTTATAAAGTAGAAGGCGATCTTCGCCGCGAGATTACTCTCAATATTAAACGTTTAGTGGATCTTGGATGCTATCGCGGGCTTCGGCATCGTAAGGGGCTGCCCGTGCGCGGACAGCGCACGCACTCCAACGCTCGTACGCGTAAGGGTAGAGCAGTGGCGATCGCCGGTAAAAAATCCGTTAAGGCAATGAAATAAGCGAAAGGGATTAGGAAATGTCTGAACAACCAGTAAAGGCCCCAGAAGAAGCAGTAGAAGGTGCTGCTCCTGTCGCAGAAGCGGCCGCCGTTCGTAAGAAAAAAGGCCGCAAAAATATTTCAAATGGGATTGTTTATATTGCTGCTACTTTTAACAACACCATCGTTTCTGTGGCTGATGCCAGCGGTAACGTGATTTCCTGGTCAAGCGCCGGTGCAAAGGGCTTTCGTGGAAGTCGCAAAAATACGCCTTTCGCTGCGCAGGTTGCGGCGGAAGATGCCGTAAGAAAAGCATTGGAGCACGGACTCCGCATCGTAGCTGTAGAAGTAAAGGGCCCAGGAGCAGGGCGTGAATCTGCTCTTCGTGCCGTGCAAGCCGCTGGTTTGCGCGTGACTCAAATTAAAGATACCACCCCAGTTCCCCATAATGGTTGCCGCCCTCCTAAACGGCGTCGCGTTTGATTTAGAAGAGGATTTGATATGGCTCGATATACAGGACCCGTTTGCAGGATCTGCCGCAGAGAAAACCAAAAGCTTTTTTTGAAAAGTGAGCGTTGCCTTACTGAAAAATGTGCGTTTGAGCGCCGTGCTTATCCACCAGGACAACACGGACATGGCCGCATTAAGTTTTCTGAATACGCCCTTCAGCTCCGCGAAAAGCAAAAACTGAAGAGATTGTATGGCCTTGTAGAAAAGCAGTTCCGTGCTTACTTCGAAAAAGCCGAGCGCATGAAAGGCGTAACTGGCTCTAATCTACTTTCCTTGCTGGAGCGTCGCCTGGACAACGTTGCCTATCGCATCGGTCTTGGTGGTAGTCGCACCCAATCACGACTGGTGGTTCGTCATGGCCACGTGGTTGTAAATGGATCTCGTTTAGACATTCCCTCTTATATCGTAAAAAAAGGCGATGTGGTTGGTCTTGCTGAAAAGAGCCAAAAAATCACCGCAATTTTGGCTTCTCTCGAGGCCGGTAAAAATCGTGAAACCCCGCAGTGGCTCGATCTCGATCGTGCTACTTTCAAGGCCACGGTAAAAGACATCCCAACCAGAGACGACGTCACCATCCCTGTGGAAGAACGTATGGTTGTGGAATTGTATTCCAAGTAATTTTTAAGAAGGAATTTATGAATTATAACAAGGGGGTTTTTTAATGATTCCGAATATGCAGAAAAACTGGCGTGACCTTATTAAGCCGCGTGCTTTAGAAGTTGACACCACTTCTTCTACTCCTCTTTATGCGAAATTTGTGGCGCGTCCCCTGGAGCGTGGTTATGGGACCACTTTGGGGAACTCCCTTCGTCGCGTGCTACTTGGCTCTTTGCAGGGCACTGCCATCGCTGCGGTACGAGTTCATGGCGTGCAGCATGAATTCTCGACCATGCCGGATATTGCAGAAGACGTGACCGAAGTGATTTTGAACTTGAAAGAAGTTCGTTTGAAGGCACTTACCTCTGCCAATCAGTTCACGATCTCCGTGGAGCGTGATGGTGAAGGAATATTGCGTGCTGGAGATATCAGCACCGGCGGTCTCGTGGAAGTGTTGAATCCCAACCATAAGATTTGCGCTCTTGGAAAAGAAGGGAAGTTTAAAGCTGAGCTCTTGGTTAAGACAGGACGTGGCTTTGTTCCTGCTGAAAATAACAAGAACGAAGATCTACCCATTGGTTGGATAGCGATCGATTCTATTTTTTCTCCGGTTCGTAAAGTGAATTACACAGTCACCCAGGCGCGTGTGGGTCAGCGTACCGACTACGACAAACTTCAACTTGAAGTGTGGACAGATGGTTCTGTTCGTCCGGAAGATGCTGTTGCTCTGAGCTCGAAGATTATTCGCGACCAGATGACCGTATTTCTGAACTTCCAAGAAGAAGAGGAGCCATTGCCTGAAGAGCAGGCGGCAAAACAAGAAAGCTTTAATCCTAATCTGTATCGCACAGTGGATGAACTGGAATTGTCGGTTCGCTCGGCAAATTGTCTGCAGAACGCAAATATCAAATACATCTATGAGCTCGTTCAAAAGACGGAAGCAGAGATGTTGCGCACCAAGAACTTTGGCCGTAAGTCTTTGAACGAAATCAAAGAGATTTTGGCAAGCATGGGGCTTCATCTGGGTATGAAATTGGATGGTTTCGTCCCGCCAGCTATCACCAGCAGTGGTCCTGTGGCTCCTCGTGTTGAGTCGATGGATGCCATGGATGAAGGTGACGAAGAAGATGATCTTGAAGATGAAGGCGATGAAGAGGAGTCCGAATAGGGCCCTTGGCATTTATGTCTTGCGCCCATGGGCGTAGTGACCAGGAGATTGTATGTATCACGGTGTAGGTTATCGAAAATTAGGAAAAAAGACGGCACATCGTATGGCGATGTTTGCAAATGCGGCCAATAGCTTGATTGAGCATGAGCGCATTGAAACTACCTTGCCCAAAGCAAAAGAGCTTCGTCGCGTGGTAGAGCGTCTCATTACCAAAGGTAAGGGCGGAAGCCTTCATGACCGGCGTAATGTGTTCTCCTTTCTTCGGTCAGAAGATAGCGTCAAAAAACTATTCGATACATTGGCTCCGCGCTTCAAGGATCGCAGTGGCGGTTACACTCGCGTATTGCGGCTGGCTCAACCCCGTTGGGGTGACGCTGCGGCGATGGCAGTGATTGAGCTGGTTGATTACGTACTACCTTCGGAGAAAACCAAGGAAGAGAAGAAAAAGGATCGCGCAAGTGCAAAGGCTCAGGAAAAAGAGGAGCGTAAAGCCAAGGCTGCTGCTCGTCCTGCAAAAGGCCCTAAAGAAGGAAAAGGCAAAGGTGGATCGGTAAGAAGAACCGGTAAGGCTGGAGCTTCTTCTTCAATGAAAGGCTCTGGTAGCCGAGGAACCTAAGCTTCCTCTACACAATTTGCGAAAACTACGAAGGCGGGCAATACTTACT
>JAKFYM010000030.1 GCA_021730855.1 Bdellovibrionales bacterium | reverse complement strand
GAACCCACAAAATTGACAAAAAAAGTGGCCAATCCCGGACTGGCAAACTGAGAGTTTAAAAAAACTCCACTAAAATATCTTGCCATTGTGCCAACAAATCCGCCCACGCCCACTAAGAAAGTCGTTTGCCACCCCATTGCATTCCTCCCTTGCTAGAGATTCTCAAAATCCTTATGCTATCGATCTATGGATTTTCAGACTTGGCTCGCAAAAAAGATACCTAATATTTCTCTCCACGCGGCGCATACGGTGCTGAAGTTGCACGAAGAGGGCTCCACGGTGGCCTTCATCGCCCGCTACCGCAAGGAAGCCACGGGCAATATGGATGAGGTCGTGATCCAAAAGGTGATCGACACCAAGGAAGAAATGGAAACTGTGCTCAAGCGCCAGGCCTTCATCCTTGGCGAAATCGAGCACCAGAAAAAACTCACCCCCGAGCTGAAAACCCTGCTCTCCACCACCTTCGACCTTGATCGCCTAGAAGAAATCTATTTGCCCTACAAACAAAAACGCAAAACCAAAGCCATGCTCGCCAAAGAAGCCGGCCTCGAGCCCCTCGCGCTCTGGATCTGGAACACAGCCCAGGGCACCGAGCCCCCCGGCAGCCAAAGCCTTGAAGAGAAAGCAAAAGAATTTTTTAACGCCGAAGCCGAGATCACCGACACCAAAACCGTGCTCGAAAAAACCCTCGACATTCTGGTGGAGATGCTCACGCTCAAACCGGAGCTCCGGGAATTCATCAAGACTACCACCTTCAAGACTGGCTATTTGCGCACGGGCAAAGGCAAAAAGCCTCTGCCCAATTCGAAGTTCGAGCGTTACTTTGACCATTCGGAGTCCATTGTCTCTCTGCAGAATCCACAGAACTCCCATCGCTACCTAGCTATGCGCCGCGGTTGGACGGAAGAAGAACTCACTCTCGCCATCGACGGCGGCCAAGAGGGAGAAAAGTTTCACGAAAAAAACCTTCAGCATTTTGAGCGCGCGGCCGTGAAGGTAGACTCCGCTCCCGGCGCGGTTCTTCTCAAGAGAGCCGCCCTGCTTTCCTATAAAGCCTATGTTTTTCCGAGCGTCGAGAATGAGGTGAACAAAAATCTCAAGACCATCGCCGACAATGCCGCGATCGCGGTCTTTGCCGAAAACCTGCGCAAGCTGCTGCTCGCTTCGCCCTTTGGCTCGAAATCCGTGCTCGGCGTGGACCCCGGCATTCGCACCGGCTGCAAACTCGCCTTGGTTTCCGATTCCGGGGAATATATGGCAAGCACTGTGATCCACCTCCAGAGCTCAGGAGAAAAGGCAACAGCCGACAAAATGCTGCAGGAAGTGGTGAAAAACGCCAATGTGAAGGCCGTGGCCGTGGGCAATGGCACCGCCGGCCGCGAGACCGAAACCTTCATTCGCGAATGTTTTAAAAAACACGACATCAAGATCCCCGTGGTGATGGTGAGTGAGTCGGGCGCCAGCGTCTATAGCGCCAGCGAAGTGGCGCGCGAAGAATTTCCCGACCTCGACCTCACGGTCCGTGGCGCGATCTCCATCGCCAGGCGCCTCCAGGATCCGCTGGCGGAGCTCGTGAAGGTGGACCCCAAGAGCATAGGCGTGGGCCAGTACCAGCATGATGTCTCGCAGTCAGATCTGAAAAAATCCCTCGAGTTCGTGGTCGATTCCTGCGTGAATTCCGTGGGCGTGAACCTCAACACCGCCTCCGCCCATCTCCTAGCTCATATCTCCGGCATCAGCGCCTCCCTGGCCAAAGCCATTGTGAGCTACCGCGAGAAAAAGGGGCTGTTCAAATCCCGCGCCGAGCTCCTCAAGGTGCCGCGCTTTTCGGAAAAAGTGTTTGAGCAGTGCGCGGGATTCCTGCGCATCCTCAACGGCGAGAATCCTCTCGACAATACCGGAGTGCATCCCGAGCGCTACGGATCTCTAGAGAGCCTAGCCAAGCGCCTGAACAAAAAAATCTCCGACTTCATCGGCTCCGGCGTGGCCCTGCTCAAAACCGACAAACAACTCGCCACCGAACTCGGCGCCTTCACTTTTGCCGACCTTGTCTCCGAGCTGGAAAAGCCCGGCCGTGATCCGCGCGAGGAGTTTGTGAGCTTCCAATACCGGGAAGACATCCACGAACTCAAAGACCTCAAACCCGGCATCCTCTGCCCCGGCATCGTCACCAACGTCACCAATTTCGGGGCCTTTGTGGACATCGGCGTGCACCAGGACGGGCTCGTGCACATCTCTCAGCTGAGCGATACCTTCGTGAAAGATCCGCGCGAGGTGGTGAGCCCCGGCGATAAGGTGCAGGTGCGCGTCCTCGAAGTGAACCATGAAAAGAACCAGATCGCGCTCTCGATGAAAAAAGAGGCCAATACAAACACTGGCCGCCCCGCCCCCTCGGGCGGACGCAGCAGTGGTCCGCAGCGCCAGCCGCTGCCGCAGAAACCCCAGGAGCTTAGGAACAATGCCTTTGCCGGCCTCGCGGGACTAAAAAAGAATCTTAAGGCCTAAAGGGGGGAAAGCCCACCCCTCTCACTCCGCATCGGTTTTGCCTCGCGTAACCGCTCGCGCCCGCTTATTTTCGCGCCGAGGCCGGGGCTAAAACCCGAAGCAACCGCTCCAGCGCCCCCACCAAAGCAGGATCGCCCTCCAGCTGCCGCAACGGATCTCCCATCCACTTCTTCAAGTCCGCCGGGAATCCCACCTTCATGAGATGGAGCTGCGTCGTGCCCACGCGAAATTCCTTGGAGAGCGTGAACCCAATGCGCAAGAGCGCGCGCAATACCGCCGGCTTGGAAATTTCCGTAAATCGCGAGATGCGCCTCAGCTCCGCCTCTCCCACGCCCTCGTATAAATAATTTGCATAGAGAAAGGCCACGAACAAGGCCTTGCTCACCGCCGGAAAACCAAACTCCTTCGCGGCCCGAGCAATGCTCTGCACCTCTTTGGCCGAGGTGCGGAAGTGGCAGTTGGCGTCGAGAAAGTACGCTTCGATCTCCCCTTCCGCATGCAGCGCGCTCAGGCATTCCACCGTATTTGCAAAGGCCTCGCCCATGAGCACGCGCAGGAGCACTCCTGCGTTTTTCGGCAGCTCCCGCAAGTGTTTGCGGCCAAACAATACCGCATGCGCAATGCAGTGGGCGGATTCGTGAAAGAGATAGTTAAACTGCAGCTCGCTGCGCTTGAGCTCCGTGAGGGTGAACGAAGCGCGCGCGAGCGTCTCTACCCAGTAGATATTATTCCTATAGGGAATGCGCCTGGCGGCAATCACCTCGTCCAAACTCATGAGCGGAAAGGAAAAATAATGGCAGAAATCCTCCTGGGTGAAAGAAAAACCGAGGCGCAAAAGCTCCAGGCGAACATTTCGATAAATAGGATTCATTGCGAACAGAAAACCGTCGCCCAGATTCTCCGGCAAAGACTCGGGCGCAGCAAACCCCCTATGCGCCTGCAAGATCTCCCGCAAAGGAATGCCCCGCGGATCCAATTTTTCGAAGGCGATTTTCATCCTCTCCTTCTAACAAACTTCCCCGCAGGCCGCCATCCAGCGCTTGCAATCACGCCCGTATCCCCCTAAATTTGCCCCATGCCTATTCTCTATCTATTCCTCGCGCTCAGCTCTTGGGCGTCCGAAAAGACCCTCGAAAAACCGATCGTGATCCAGCTTGCCGGCGAACCCGACACCCTCGATCCCCTACACGTGAGTGATGTCCTCGGCTTCAACATTGCCTCCAATCTGTACGAAGGCCTCTTTCGCCTAGACGGTAAGGGCCAATTGCAAAAGGCCCTGGCGAAAAGCCACTCGGTCTCTAAAGACGGGCTCATCCATCGATTTCGCCTGCGCGAAGAGGCCCAATGGTCCGACGGGAAAAAAGTGACCGTGGATGATTTCGTCTATGGCCTGCAGCGTGCCCTCGATCCCAAAACCGCCGCTCGCGATGCTTCGCTCCTGCAATCCGTCCAGGAAGTGCAAAACGAAAAAAACGAGCTTGTCCTCCGCCTCAAGCAGCCAGATCCTTCCCTGCTCCAGGCGCTCACCATGCCCTTTGCCGCGCCCCAGAGGCGCGACCAAGCGGGCCCCTGGAACCCCAAAGCTCCCACCACTGGGCCCTACCACATCGCCCTCTTTAAGCCCGATCGCGAGATCCAGCTAGTCCCGAATCCGGCTCATCGGGGAAAGGCCCTGCCTCTGACATTCAAGGTGATTCCGGAAGAAACCACCGCCCTGAACCTTTTCGAAACTGGCGGCCTCGACCTGCTCACCACGATACCGGCCACCGAGATGGCTCGCCTAAAAAACTCCGGCCTCCTGCAAACTAGCCCCAGCGCGGCCACCATTTTTCTTTCCTTCCATTTGGGCAAGGCTCCTTTCTCCGACCTGCGCTGGCGCAAGGCCCTTGCCCATGCGATAGATCGAGAGAGCCTAGCCAAGGTGCAAGAGGGCACCATCCACCCCGCCACCAGCTATTTGCCTTCCGCTATCCAAGGCTCCCTGCCTTATAAAAAACCTAGCTTCCCCAAAGAACTCGCCTGGGCAAAAGCGCAAGAGAAACCCACGGTCTCCCTCGTCTACGCTTCTAGCGCCCTGGCCAATCTCGTGGTGCAACGGCTGCAAAGCGACGTGGAAAAAACCTTAGGCCTGCACCTGAAGCTCGAACCCATGGAGTGGAAGGCCTTCCTCGGAAGACTGCAGGGAGACGCCCCGGCGCTTTTTTATCTCGGCTATAGCGCACCCTTCAACGATTTCATCAGTCATCTAAAAGTGTTTAGGTCTGAAGAGCCAGACAATCGCTCCCACTTTAAAAGCTCCGAATATGATCGCCTGCTCGAACAAGCCAAAAAAGGCGATGCCGTGGCCGCCCGCAATGCGCACCGCATTCTCGTCGAGCGGGAGCTGGTGATCCTTCCGCTTTTTGAGCGCCTGATGGTCCATGGGGTGGCCAAGGGCGTGAAGGGCTTCCAAATCAATCCCTTCGGGGTGATGGATTTGCGCCAGTTGCGCCGCTAACGAGGGCTGGCATTAGGCAAGGATCTTTTGTAGTCTAACCCCATGGGATTTCGTGATCCAGTCTACTTAAAAACCACCCTGATCGTGCTCGCGGTGATCTTCGGATCGGGAGCCCTGGTCTTTTTCCTACGCAAAAAAAACGCCTACTTTGTGAGCGCCTGGGCGAGTATCAAGAGCTGGATTTTTGCGGCGCCCCTGCTATTCCTCGCTTTTGCCATTCCCGCTCCCGGCCCCCTCGTGGTGCTCACGCTTTTTGCCATCTACGGCGCCAAGGCATTTTTCCAGATTCTGGGTATGTACCACCGCTATTATTTTGTCCTCACCTGCTATGGCGGGATCGTCGGGCTCGCCCTCTGCGCCTATTTTGGGCGCCTGAATCTCTATAACCAAATGCCCATGATCCTGCTCGGCGTGAGCTGCCTCGTTCCGCTCTTTCTCAACTCCTATCGCCGCATGATCCAATACATTTCGCTCACGCTCCTGGCCTTCATTTTCCTCGGCTGGAGCTTTATGCACCTAGCCCTGCTGCTCGAATTCCCGAACGGCCTCTACCAAATTCTCTACCTCGTGGTGCTCACCGAGTTTTGCGACAATACGAACTTGGCCACTTCCTACTATTTTAAGGGTCCACGTTTATTTCCGGCCATTGACCCCAAGCGGACATTGTTTAGCACCGTCATTTCGATTCTGCTCACGCTCCTGCTCGCTAGCCTCATGCGCAGCCTCTTGCCAAACGATTCGGAGCAATACTGGCTGGCCGCCGGCCTCGTGGCCTCCTTGGGCGGACTCTTTGGCGATCTCATGATGACGGCCCTGCGCCGCGATGCCGGCGTAAAAGACGTGGGCCTCTTTATCATTGGCCGGGGGGACCTCCTCCAACGCATGGACCGCCTGATCTTTGTGGCTCCCATTTATTACTACGTGATGGCGCAGTTCTTTTCATGAGACCCTGGACCTACGACAACGAGCAGTGGACAAAACTCCCGGTCTATTTGCGCCACCTGCCCCTCTTCACGCGTAATATGGATTTCACCAGCATGGTGGTGCGTTTCCTCTGGGCACTCTACTTACGGGACTTCGTGTTTCGGTTCTACATACGACTCCAAACCAAGGGCACGAGTTTTCACGAGCTTTATAAAAAATATCCCAAGCTGATCTTGATCTCCAACCACGCCAGCCATATCGATGCCACCTCCATCGCCGCTGCCATTCCCAAACGCTATTGGCGGGACCTTTATATCGCTGCCGCGAAGGATTATTTTTTCAGCAATCCCTTCTTTACCTTTTTCTCCCAGCACTGCCTGGGCGCAATTCCCGTGGACCGCAACGACCGCAAGGGCGAAGCCATCAACCTCATCCTGCGCCTACTCTCCGAACTCGACCGTATCTGGCTGATTATTTTTCCCGAGGGCACGCGCTCGCCCGATGGCAAGATCCACGAATTCAAACGTGGGGTGAGCATTTTCTCCGAGCGCAGTGGCACTCCGATTTTGTTTTTGTATATTGACGGAAACTCACGCCTCTGGCCAAAGAACGCGCGCTGGGCTCGCCCCGGAAAGCTCGTGATTCATGTGGGCCCCGTGCATCCCCCCGGGCCTATCGAAGCGGTCTATGGCGAGTATAAAAAATGGGTGTGCGGAATCAACCCGCACGCCTTTGAAGATTAGAAGTGGCCTAGAACTCCAGCGGCAAGCTCACGCTGAAAACATAACTCTTCATATCGGCTCCGAAGGTGGATCCCGGCGCGAGAGAGCCAGTGTAGCGATCAAAGGTGCGGGAAATATACTCTGCATTCAGGCTCACGAATGGCAGGAACCCAAGGCCAATTCCGGCCTTATAGCCGCTGCCCTTTATCAGACTCGTCTCACTTCTAAAAATATAGCCCACCCAAGCACGCAGCATGGGCACTTTTACTCCAGCCAGCACGGCAAGATCGGTGGGGTCCACAAGCTGGCCCGAACGATCTCCCTCCACCTCTCCTTGGGTGTATTCTCCCGCCAAAAAAACAAAGGGAAAGCTCAAGCCTAGGCGCCCACCGTAACGCGGGCCATTGCCCTTCCATTCGGGAGTGACCGTGGCCACTCCCCCCGCGGAGGTTATCTTCTGGGTGTAGGAGGCAAACTCATAGCCTAGGACAGGCTCCAAAAGGATATCGGCCTTAGCCTGACCACCGAGAACCAAGAACAAACAAATAAGTATTTTCATAGGCCCACCTTACCCCGCTTGGCGGCCAAAGCCTAAGATATCTAGCCTTCGCGGGCGCCGGCCCGAGGAAAAGCGCACGTGCGGGTAAACAGGCTCGCTCCTAGCCGTGGAAATTTTGCCGCGCCTCAAAGCAAGGGCAAACCGGATGCCTTGTTGCCTTAGCCCACGATTCCCCCTAAATTCAGCAAGTGCGCGCTTTGCCATTTTCCGAAGACCGCGAACTCTTTGTTTATCGTACGCAATTGCTGCTTGGCGGAACGATCTACCTACTTTGGTGGTTTGTGGTGGAAGCCCTGCTCCGGGAGACCTACAACCCGTTTCCGAGCCGGCTCGCTGTGGTGGTATTTTTCCTCGGTAGCTGGGGCCTAAGCCATGTTAGTGCTTGGACAAAGCGCCACATCCGAATTCTGGCCAATATCGCTCTCTGGCTGTTAACGCTCCACTATTATTATTTATTCTACAGAAACGGCGCCGATGGAAATTGGATCATTGGATCCTATATCACTGTGATGGCTATCAACCTCTGCCTGATTTCCCATCTCGATCTCCTTCTTTATTCGATTTTTGTCACCCTTCTCTCCGCCTCCATGCTGGCCCTGGTGCCAGAGCTCACGAGCAGCGTATTTCTTCCTGGCCTAGTCACGATCGTGCTGCAAGCAAATATCGGCCTCCGCTCGCGCTTGAAAGCGCTGAAGGAACTCGCCGCTAGCACCGAGCAATTCCGCCTGCTTTTTCATGCCACCTTTGAGGGAGTTCTGGTGCATGAGAATCGACGCATCGTAAACGCGAACAAGGCCTTGGAAGAAATGTTTGGATTCTCCCACGAGGAACTCATCGGCCGGGACATTCTGGATTTCGTGCATCCAGACCAACAATCTATCGCCGCGGAGCGAATCAAACGCGCCGACGTGATCCCCTATGAATTACTAGGCGTGAAAAAAGATGGCAGCGTCATTGAAATGGAGGTACGGGCCAAGAACTTCACTCAGGGCAAGAACCCGATTCGGCTGGTGACGGTGCAACGCATAGACGATCGAAAAAAAGCCGAGCGCGAGCGCCTACTGGCACAAACTATGGCGGAAAATGTGCAGCTACGAGACGAATTCATCTCGATCGCTTCGCATGAGCTAAAAACCCCACTCACCTCTCTAAAACTACGCACCGACATGATCGCACGGGAAATACGCCGTGATCAGCTCGAAACCTATCCCGCAACCAAGGTGACAAGCTTTCTTTCGCTCATCTCAAAACAAACAAGCCGACTGACAGAGCTCGTGGAATCGATGCTCGATGTCTCGCGCATCACCACCGGGCGCCTCACCCTCGAAAGGAAGCCTTTCGATCTTGTTGCCCTGGCGCGGGAAGCGATCGCTCTCCTTCAAGGCCTGAGCGAGACCTTCGCAGCCCCCATTCGCTTACATGCTCCCGATAGTCTTTTTCTCTCCGGAGATGCCTTTCGCCTCTCCCAAGCGTTGGAGAATCTTCTCACCAATGCCATGAAATATGGCAACAACAAGCCAATCGATCTGACGATCTTCCGGGAAGGAAAAAACGCCGTGATCTCGGTGCAAGACTATGGCCTGGGCATCGCACCCGAACATCGCGAGCGCATCTTCGAGCGTTTCGAACGCGCCATCTCCGCTAAAAATATCAGTGGACTCGGGCTCGGCCTCT
>JAKFYM010000275.1 GCA_021730855.1 Bdellovibrionales bacterium | reverse complement strand
ATGGCTTTTGCGTGCTCCGCAAGATCAAGAGGAGAATTATTTTCCTGCGTGGTGAGATAGCCTGCCAGAGTTTGCGCTAGATTGACTCCCGAGTGAGCGGGACGGGGAGCCAACCAAGCATTCACCACTTTGGCTCGCAGCCAGAGCGGGTCTTTCGTTAGCTGGGAAAGAAGGGTTGGCAGGTCGGTGTGGGCGAGCTGAGCCACGAGGCCAGGCCGGCGCGCGAGAGCAATAGCTAGTAGGCGAGATTTCGTGCCTTCACGCAACAGATAGGCTTCGAGAGAGGGGGAGGGTTCCTCGCCAGCGGCCCAAAGCAGCACGCAGGCCGCACGCACCTCTTCTCGCACGGGTTCGCTCGCTAGGCATTTTTCCGCGGCGGCAGCGGGCAGGATCGCTTTTTGGAGAATGGCTGCCTCGGCGGTGGCCAGCAGGGTTTCCGCGCCATATTGGTTGCTGCGAAGAAAGAAGGGGAGCGGGTCGCTTTTTTCTTCAGTGGTGGCTGGAGCGGCGGTTGCCACCTCTTTTTTTGAGCTGAGGGGGGATTCTTTTTTCGCGCAAGCCGCGAGTAAGAGCAAAAGGGTTAAAAAAATAGTCTTCATGCGATGTTTTCCTGTTTTAGGTGAGCGTTGTATTTGATCCGGGGAATGTCGATTTCATAGCGACGAATTTTGTCGATGAGTGTGACCTTGGAGAGGCCAGATTGTTTTGCGGTGAGGTTGATCTTCCCGCGAAATCGCTTGAGCACTTCATCAAGGTAGAGCCGCTCAAATTCCGACTTAGCGGCGCGATAGTCGGTGGGAAAACGATTCATTTCCAGCGCCAGCGAAGCATGAGCACGCCGCCGCAGCACAGGAGCCGGAAGCAGGTGCGGACCGAAGGCTTCGTCGCCACTCATGGCGAGGGCGAAATCGATCGCATTTTTCAACTCACGCACATTTCCCGGCCAGTCGTAGCTAGCTAGGGCGGCCTCGAATGCGGGAGTGAATCCCGGAAAGTGCCTGCCCTGGCGGGCCGCTGCACTGGTGGCGAAAGATTTGGCCAAGGCCGGGATACGCTCTGGCGTGGAGGCTAGGTCGGGTAGGTGGATATGGAAGGTATTGAGGCGAAAGTAGAGGTCCTCACGAAATAACCCTTCGTTCACCATCTTTCCTAGGTCGCGATTGGTGGCGGCAATGATGCGGATGTTTAGGCAAATCTCCCGATTGGAGCCAACCGGCGAGATCTTCAGGCTATTGAGCGCTTCGAGCAGCTTCACTTGCAGGCGCGTGGGCAGCTCTCCGATCTCGTCGAGGAAGACGGTGCCACCGTTAGCGGTTTCGAGTTTTCCGATACGTTTCATATCGGCCCCGGAAAATGCACCCTTCTCGTGGCCAAAGAGCTCACTTTCAATCAGGTTTTCACTCAAGGTGGCCAAGTTCACCACCACGAAGCGGGCCTCGCGGCGCGGGCTGGCTTCATGCATCTGCTGGGCTAGATGAGACTTCCCACTGCCGGTGCGGCCGGTGACCAGCACGGTATGCGAGGTGCCGGCGATTTTTCTGGTTCGCGCGTCCATCAGCAGTCCCCCGCGCCTTCTAGCCAGGCTTCCAGGCCGTCCCAAAGAGCCTGCCCCGTAAGGTCGTGCCAGCGCGCATCGGCCCGAGGTTCCTCGATCTCATATAAGTGCATAAACAATCCTCCTTTGAAGTGGTTGTGTGTTGTTCCGAACGCTTACCGAATCTAAAATGCCTAGAGCAAAGCTCGTGCCGGTCTAAACATTTTGCTAACTATGGGAAACTATTCACTGGACAGGGCGCGACGGGGTATGATTGTTGTGGGTTGCAACCAACAGTTGAGGGAAAAATGAGGTTGACCATACTTGCGGTAGACGACGAAGCCGCCAATCACTTCCTACTTCGGCGCGCGCTCGAAGGCTGGAGAGAGGGCGAGGAGACGCGCCTGCTCCAGGCACTTTCTCCGGAAGAGGCGCAGGCTCTCGCCAAACAAGAGTCTTTCCAAATCGCGCTTGTGGACCTGCACTACAAGGACAACCCCTTAGACGGCTACACGGTGCTGGAGGCCTTAAAGGCGGCTGATCCGAGTGTGGAGCTGATTGTGGTGAGCAGCGCGCATGATTTTTCTTCCGTCCAGAAGGCCTTACGCCTAGGCGCCACGGACTACGTGCTCAAGGGCTTTGGCCGGGGAGAGCTGCTGCATGCCCTGGACCGCGCCCTCGAACGTAGGCGGTGGCGCAAACTCGAGGCCCAGGCGCAAAAATCCTCGATCCAAACGCGTGAGAGCCTCAGCGGCTCCTCGGCCAAAACAAAGGATCTCAAAGATAGGATCCGCAAGTTCGCCACCCACGACGCCCCCGTGCTGGTGACTGGAGAAACGGGCGTGGGCAAGGAGCTGGTGGCACGCAGCTTACACGCCTGGGGACGCGATCCCACGGCGGCCTTTGTGGCGGTGAACTGTGCTGCCATCCCAACCGGCACTGCCGACTCCTTTTTGTTTGGGCACGAGAAAGGCGCTTTTACCGGCGCGGACCGAGCAAAGGAGGGGGTTTTTGCCGAGGCCGACGGGGGCACGCTTTTCCTCGACGAGGTCAATAGCCTAAGCCTCGACCTCCAAGCCAAGCTCCTGCGCGTCCTGCAGGAAAAGGAAATCCGACGCGTGGGTGGCAACCGCGCCATCGCCATCGATTTCCGAGTGGTGGCGGCCGCGAACAGGAACTTAGAGGAGCTCGTGCGGGAGGGAAGCTTCCGCGAGGATCTCTACTACCGCCTAGGCGTGCTGCGCCTGGATGTGGCCCCACTCCGCGATCGTTTAGAGGAGCTAGAGGAATTGGCATTGGCGTTTTTCCCCAAGCGTGAGCTGGAAAGCGAGCTTTGGGACGCACTCCGCCTGCATTCTTGGCCAGGAAATGTGCGCGAGTTTCGCAATTTACTGTGGGCCTTGGACGCCCTGGCCGAGGGGGACGAGAAGCTCTCCCTGCGCCACCTTCCGGAACAGGCCTTGCGCACGATAACGGCAAGTTATCCGGCGATGGAAGAAGAGAGCCTAGAGCAGTTTGGCCAAGCCCAGGGCGAACGCGAGAGGGAATTTCTGGCGCGTGCCTACCGCGGGACGAAGGGGAATGTGAGCCGGCTAGCTAGAATGATGGGCGTGGATAGGTCGCATTTGCATCAGAAGTTGGTGAAACTAGGGATCCATAAACTAGATCGATAGCGTAACCCTTCGGCCGCTCAATCAGTGGGATCCTGAGTAAACGCCACCGCCCACCTGGCAAAGTTCTGCTCAAACGACCCCGTCGTGGCTCCGGCTAGCCCAAGTTTTTTTACTTCCTCTAGGGTGGCGTTGTCGGCGTTTTTCCAGGTGAGAAAATAAGGGATACGAGTGAACGTGCGATTCGTCACCAAGCGTTTCAAATAGATGGAGTCTTGCAGAGAAAGTGGACTGGACATTTCCCTTAGGTCCACGCCCACGGCGGCCACGCCGGGGGTGTCCACCAGTTTGAAGACATCATCCTGCGAGGCGGCCGGCAGCACCGTGGTGTAGCGCGAATTCATTTCGATTTGTAGGCGTTCCAGTAGGGCCGAGTCATGGGAGTGGACCACCACTAGTTTCGGGGTGATGCCTTCGAGGGAAATTTCGATGTTCAGCATCACCTCGTACAGGGAGCGGGGGAGTAGAAGGGTGATTTTCTGTACTGGGGCGCCGGGCAGAACAAGATTGGCGAGAAAAACCACGTACTCTTCCCGGTTCACGAAGCTGTCGAGGCGGATGCTTTCGTCGGGGTAGACCTTTTTATTGAAGTCCATACGCAGGTGAATGTTTTTGTTGGTGACGGTGCGGAACACGCGGTCGAGGATTCCGCAAAGTTGGTTGCCCACTTCTCCGAAGGAATCCTGGTCGTTGGCGTCAAAAATTTTCTTGCTCAGTTTTTCTTCCATGGCGGGAATGGGCAGCATGCGCAGCAAGCTGCCCAGGGAAATTGCCGTGCGTAGCTCGAAGAACCAATAGAGCTCGCCCTGGAAATCTTTGTCGGAATATAGCTTGATGAGCACGGACTGTTTTTTGTAGGCCGAGATATAGGCCTCGATCGGCATGAGAAAGGGCTCAAAGGGTCCGACCTGGATTTTTCCGCTATCGAGCGCCATCATGAAGTTCAGAGCTTGTTCTAGGCCCGCACGCACCTTCTCGTTGAAGTTGCGGATTTTTTCAGTGCTGACGATGCGAGCCGGCTTTTCCATATGCCTCTATTTTTTAACCAGAGGGCCGAGAATTTTTTTGAGTTCGTCGGCAGGAAAGGGTTTGGTGATGATGCCGTTGGCGCCGGCGTCTTTCATGGTTTTTTTCATTTCTGGACTGGATTCGGTGGTGATCATGACCACGGGAAGATCAGGCAGCTTGGCTTTGATCACCTTGATAAGCTCGATTCCCGAGATTTCCGGCATGTTTACGTCGGATAAAACAATATCGATCCCGCCAGCAGCGATTTTTTGCAATGCTTCCTTTGCTCCTGAAGCCTCAATCACGGTAGCGGCTTCAAATCCCGCCTGACGTAATGACTTCACTACGATCATCCGCATGGTGGCGGAGTCGTCTACCACAAGAATATTCATGCCTTGTTCCTCTCTGGGCCTTCGCTATCTGTATCGGGTCCTAAACCCATAACTTAAGTAGTTTTGTTAAACAAAAATTTACTTCTCACCGAGAAGGTAACTGGAGGACTAGGTGTTGAACAAGCCGGGCAATCAAAAAAAGATTTTCTTTTGGGAGAGGATAGCCTTCCGTATTGTTCTTGGTTTCGTCCTCCCCGTGGCAGTTTGCGCTTATGCCCTGCATTCTGTTTCCTCCAATTATTCTGATCTTTCGGAGTCGAAAGAGCGCACTCAGCGGATCTGGAATTCCATACACCTCATTGAAAGCCGGGCGATCCTGACGCTTACCAAGATCCGGATGACGGCCCAATCGGTATTGGTGGAGCCACAGGCGAATTTTTACCCACAGATGAAGAATGAACTGCAAGCATTTCGCATCGACTTGGATCAGTCGAAACGGCTGACCGGGAACCTAGCAAGAGAAAATGCGGTTCCTGCTAGTGGTCAGTTAAATAAATTTTATAACCAGATTGGCGAGATTTTTCGGCAGTTCTCTGCCAGTGCGGAGAAATTCTCGGATGCGATTCGTCGCCAGAGCCCCTATGAAGCCACCACCGCGAAGCGCGAGATGGACCGTATGGCGAAGGACATGGAAGGCTTGCTAGCTAAGCTGCGGGCGGCCAATGAGCTGTTTGAGCTGAGGATCAATCAATCGGTGCTGGAAAAGGAAGGAGACTCCCGTTCGACCTTCAGTTTCTACCTGATCGCGGTCTTCTTTTTCGGTTTGGGCGCCGCCGCGGTGGTCACGATGAGCATCACTTCTCCCGTCCGTCAGGTGCTTAACCGCATGAAAGATATTGCCAATGGTGATGGCGACCTAACAAAACGTGTTTATACACGCGCCGGCGGCGAGATGCGGGAACTAGCTTCCTGGGTGAACGTCTTTTTAGAGAAAACACATTCCATTATCGGCACCATCTCCAATGCTAGCCGCGTGGTGAGCGAAACCACCGAACAGGTGGGATTTCATACGAACCGTACTTCCGTGGCCGCTGCGGGCATCAGCAAGAACATGATGTAGCAGTCGATGAACATCGATGAGTGCACGAGCTCGCTCGGCAGTATCGATGATTTGATCCAGAGTTCGGGGGAGAGTACGCGCCAGGCTGCGAGTCTTTCGAAAATTGCCATGGATCGCGCTCTGCAAGGTGGCGCCTCGGTGCATGAAACCATCGCAGCGATGGAAAAGATTGAAGA
The DNA here is from genome assembly GCA_021730855.1 of Bdellovibrionales bacterium. Lineage (GTDB taxonomy): Bacteria > Bdellovibrionota > UBA1018 > CAIPTA01 > CAIPTA01 > JAKFYM01. Next base: position 3,051 of record JAKFYM010000275.1, on the reverse strand, counting down.
GTCTGCCAAGAAGATTGAAGAGCTAGTGAGCTCGATCAACGAGATCGCTTCCCAAACGAACCTTCTGGCCATCAACGCGGCGATCGAGGCCACCAAGGCCGGCGAGCATGGAAAAGGTTTTGCCGTGGTAGCCGAGGAAGTGCGCAAACTGGCCGAACGGGCACGTAAGCTCACTGGCCAGGTGACTTCCTTAATGTCGGAATCCGGAGTGCGCGTGAAGGCCGGGGTGAGCCTGGCCAAGGCGGCCGGAGTGTCGTTGGATGGCATTATCAAGGACGTGGAAGCCGTGTCCTCGCTCATCCAAAGGGTAGCGGCATCTGCTACCAAACAAACCGAGAGCTCTACTCTCGTTCTAGAATTTATGCAGAAGGTCTCCGCGGCCGTGCACACGAACCTCACGGAGATGCAGGAAGTGAATCGTGCTACTGAGTTTACCTCCCTTGAGGTAAACAAACTTGATGCACTCGTGGGGCAACTCAACTCCATCGTGGGCCAGTTTCGCCTGGAAGAGGAGGCCGAAACCATTCAGCCTCCCACGGCTCCGCCCCCTGCTGGTCCCCGCGGGCTAGTGGCCATGCCGCAAGCGGCGGTGGAGCAGTACGAGACATTGCAAGCAGCCGATGAGGTCACTGCGGTGACGCCTCCCCCCCTGCCCGGAGTAGGGGAGAGAGATGCCGCATGAGTCACGAGGAAATTCTTGTATTTGAAGTGGCCGGTTGCGACTTCGCTCTGCCTCTCGCCCTAGTGGAAGAGGTGATACCCGCGAGTAAGATCACGGCCATTCCCAATTCCCCTCCCTTTTTTCTGGGCCTTGCCGCTGTCCGCGGGCGGGTGATGGGCGTGGTCGACGCTGCCAAAAGATATGGTTTGCAGGCGGGGCACAATAGCCATTTTCTCATCTGTCGTGTGCGGGGCAATCTTACCGCCGTGGCCATTGATCGTCCCGTGGTGGCAGGCATGGTGCCGGTGCGTTCGCTGGAGGGCTCGGAAATCGAAGAGTTGCGTGCCCAAACTGTGGTGGACAAAAAATTTCTGAAAAATGGTTTTGAGCTTCTTGAGGTCACCATCGAAGGAGCCCCGGCACAGAGCACGGGTAGAAAATTTTGGTCTATCGATGCGGATCTTTTTGTTAGTGCCGAAATGGCTGGTCGTGTGGGCGAGGCATAAAAAATGGCTGAAGATCTCGAGTTAAAACGAGCCTTCTTTACCGAGTCGGAAGAGATTCTTGAGCGCCTGGCCGTGGATCTGGCGGGTCTGCAGGCGAAACCCAAGGACATGGATCTGGTGAACGGCCTCTTTCGTGGATTGCATACCATCAAAGGCAATTCTTCTTTTTTAAATATGGAGAATGTCACCCGCATTAGCCACGCGGCGGAAACTCTCCTGGATAAGGCGCGTCGGCACGAACTTCCGGTTTCTAAGGAAATGCTGCTGATAATGCAACGGGTGCTCTCCGATCTCGGCGTTATGATCCGGGACCAGGAAACAAATTTGGACATCACCGTGCCAGTGGCCGTGATCCAGCGTTTTTTGGCGGGGGATAGCAAGTCTGTGAAGCAGTTGGCAGAGGCTCAGGTGCACAGCCAGAGCCAAGAGCCAAAAAAAGTGCAGCTTCATTCCTTTGTGCGTGTGGACGAGGGGAAAATCGGAAAAATTCTCGGCCTCACCAGTGAGCTCGAGCTCTTGCGTTATGCCCTGGAGGCCATGCCAGAACGCATGGAGGCTTTGGGAGCGGTGGGAGCCGACCTGCGTTTCGATATGGATCTTCAGGTTGGGAAACTTTCTCGTCTTGTGCGCTCGCTGAGCGGCATTGTTTTTGGAGTGCGGCTTGTGCCGGTGAACCAAGTGTTTCAGCGTTTCCCGCGAGTGGTGAAAGAGCTGGCAGTGAAGCTCGGTAAAAATATCGATCTCAAAATCGTGAATGGCGATGCCGAACTCGACAAAAGTATTGTCGAGGCGATTGGCGATCCGATGACCCACTTGATTCGCAATTCTGCCGACCATGGAATCGAAAGCGTGGGCGAGCGAAAACGCATGGGTAAGAATCCGATGGGCGTGATTCGTCTCAATAGTTTTGTGCGAGGAAATTTTGTTTATATCGAGATTTCCGATGATGGTCGTGGCATTGACGGCGATAAGATTTTGAAAAAGGCCGTGGAAAAAGGTATCGTGCCCTCCGACAAAGCGCATGCCTTCACCGACAGCCAGAAGTTGGCGCTGATTTTTGCGCCGGGCTTCTCCACCGCGGAAAAGGTGACGGATATTTCTGGCCGTGGCGTGGGCATGGACGTGGTGAAAAGTAATATCAACAAACTCAAGGGCACCGTGCTGATTGAGTCGGAGCCGGGTAGGGGAACGATCATTCAGCTGCGTTTCCCAATGAGCGTAGTGGTGCTTTTTTCGCTCTTCCTCGAGGTCAATAAAACCACCTGCGCAATTCCCGTGGACCAGATCGACGAATCGATCGACGTGCTTCCGGGAGAGCTACTTGGGAAAATTCCGGAAGGCGAAGACCCAACTAAGTTCCTGGGGCTTATTTCCTTGAAGTCTTTACTATGGGACACGCCACCCGAGGCCGACGATCGCGCGATCTACCATAGCTTGCGTTTCAAGGATCCTAGGGGCAAACAGCTGGCTTTTGTGGTGGATGATTTTTCTTCGATCGAAGAGGCCATTGTGCAATCGGTGGATTCCTATATTGCGGCCCTGCCTGGCCTGCAGGGAGCTTCGATTCGCAAGGATGGAAGTGTGGCGCTGGTGCTCGACGTGCAAAATATTATGCACATGGCGGAGAATGCCAAGCCATTTGCTTATGTCCGCATCAAGGAACGTGTTCTCGAAAAGGACAGCCTCTCTAATTTTTTAGAATTTGCGAATTAGAGGTCACTTTGCTCTGTTGAAATGCTTTCTCCTGGGGCAGCCTTGGGAAGTGAGCGCAGGGACGCAGATCTGAGTGAGCGCGGAGCGCGAGCGGGGGGGTGGAGGCGCGGCGCGGAAGGGTTTGCGTGGAGGTGGGGAAAATACTGCGCGCTGGATTTTTCGGAGTGGTGT
>JAKFYM010000242.1 GCA_021730855.1 Bdellovibrionales bacterium | reverse complement strand
GAGCTGCTGCAAACGCTCGGTTAGCTCCGCGGCCGGAACCTTTCCGTAAGGGGTGAAGCCAGAGTCGGAGACATAAAAAATCTCCCCACCCCGGCCCTGGCGCCTCGCCTCGCGATAGACGCTCAAGCCGCCAATGCCCCAATCGATCATCAGGCACTTATTCATACACATGCCCCGGCCGCCGCCAATTCGGGTTTCGCCAGAGCTGCGGGATCCGAAATGTGGCCACAATTTTTTGCCAGTCTTCCTCGCGGATGAGAAAAAAATCATTGCCGATCGTCAAAAGTTTTTTCTGATCCACCTCGCGCCGCAAGCTGGGTAGGCGAAAGCGCGACTGGGGTAGGTAGGCCACGCGGTATTGCTTCTGGGTGCTGCCTTCTGCGGCGAGAAAGGAACGGCTGCGGATATTGGTCACGTAGTCGACATAGAACTCCAGGCCGTGGTGAGAAATTAAATGATCCTCAGGGTTCACGAACTGCGGAATCTTTTTCACATCCTCCTCGAGTACCGAATAGGCGCGTACCTCCTTGGCCACCATGCCCGGAGAAAAGCCTAAGAAAAACGAAAAATAAAACGGCAGGAGCAGCACCAACAAACCCGCGGCCTGCCAGTAACGATGGCGATAAAAAAATATGAGTGAAAAACCTAAAGCCGGCGTCATCAACGCCAGCCGATAGCCAATGCTTTCCTCACCCGCTAGCTGAAAAGGGTGCAAGGCCACAAGGATCATGAGCAGCAGGCAATCCCCCACCCTCCTGGCTTCGAGCTTAAGAGACGAGCGTTGCCAAAGATAGCCAAGCCCCAGAGCCACCACCACGGCAAGCTCAGCAAAACGGCGCTCTTGTTCAAAAAATAAATATTTGTACCAACGAAAGCGCAGCTCTGGGCCGCGCCAGATTTCCCCAAGATGGCGCAAAAAACCTTCAGCCTTGGGGAAAAATAAATAAAATGTGATTAGAAAAACGAGGCAGCCCAAAAAGCCGAGCCCAAGGCCAATCAGAGTTTTGCGTCGGAGCGGGCGCCTGAGCCATTCCAGGGTGAGCAAGGCCACATACAATCCGCCCGCCAAGAGCGCGCTCTTATGGGTGAAGAAGGCCACGCAAAACAGCGCAAACGCCAGCCACCATTGCCTGCGCACCAGCAAGGCCGCGGTCCAAAACAAAAGGCCGAGCGCAAAAGTGTTCTTATAAAAATTCAGCCCCATCTCTGCTAGGAGCGAGGAGGAAAATAGCGCCACTACTACCACGACCTGGGCAATAAAAAGAAAAGGCCGCCGCTCGCTCACGCCCAAACTTAAAAACAACAAGCCACTAAAAAGGAGGGTGTACGCTAGGCTCAAGGCGAGCTGAAAGCTCAGCACTGGCTCGCCGGTGGCCCAGCGCAAAAATGCCAAAGGCAGAAAAGCTAAAGAGCGATCGGAAAAATAAAAACCTTGGCCGAGGGCCAAGGTCTGCGCCTGTTTTAAATAGAAATAACCGTCGATCCCCGGAGGGTCTTGAAAACCACGGAGGCGCAGGAAGGTGACCAACACGCCCGCCAACGCGAGCAGAAACGGGACAAAAAAAATCCACCGTGCGGAGAAGAACGCCAGCAGGGTGGATTTTTTCAACACTAATTATATTGGCAAACGTTCTGGCTGAAATAGATGAGCAAGGACTGGTTGGCGCCAGTGAATGGGCTCGTCACCAATACTTGCTGACCGCGAGCTAGCCAGGTGCCTTGGTAGGTGTTCGTTTTATTCGCGGCTTTGGTTGCTAGCGAGCCGTCACAGGAAAGTGGGGACTCATTTCCTGGCTCGCCGTATCCATAGCCGTAGCCGTAACCGTAGCCATAACCATAGTCTCCACTCTCGTCGCCATAGGACTCCACGGCTACCGTGAGGCCGCCATTAGCGTGGAAAGTAAAATCTACTACTTCAGATTCTGTGTAGAGCGTGCAGGTCTTCATGCGAAGCACCATATTGTTGAGGGGATTCGCGTGGGCTAGAGGGGCCACGAGGGCGAGGAGAAACGAAAAGATGAGAATGGAACGCATAGTATGCTCCTTAGTGGTTTTATGACAAACGTCAAATTGCGAAGCATGAACTAGCAGATTCTAAAAAACAAAAATAGAGATTATTTTTGATCAGAGATTTTTTCTATGACGCACCAACACGGTTGTGCTACACCCCGGGGCCATGCAAGCAGTCACTTTGCCATCGCCCTACGCAAGACTCTTACAAAATATGCCTGCGCATTTGGCGCAGCGCTCCAATTATCTGATGCAATTTTTTCTGCGCCCCTATGCTTCTTTGGGAGAAGTTCTTTTTCCTGAGGGCGCGGAACCCTATAGCCGCAAAATTCTTTATAACGGACCCGAGGGCGAAGTGATGGCGGCGGCCTGGAATGCCAGCGCCGCGTGCATGCCTCATGATCACGGCCAGTCTCGCGGCACTGTGATGATCCTCGAAGGGATTTTTTTCGAACAAAACTATCTATTAGGACGCGACCTCGTGGCCGAGGGCCCCGAACTGCGGCTCCAGCCGGGAGATTGCCAAAATGTGCTGCCCGGAGAAATCCACAGCATGCGCGCCCTCTCGCGCGGCATCACCCTGCACTTCTACACTCCCCCCATACGAGGCATGAAAGTCTATGATGAAAAGAATAGAACCATCTACACCGTGGATGACAACTGTGGCGCCTGGGTTCCAACAGATCCAAACCTCATCGTCCGCCGCGAATCGTTCGATCCTTATCCTCTACACCACGCTCTATCGTGAAGGGGGCGCCCAGTTTCGCAAAGCCGCGCAAACCCTAGCGCGCGAAAAGGAACAAGAGTTCCCCGCTCTGGCCGTGCAGGCACGGGCCGTAGAAAGCAAAAAAGAATTTTTGGATGTCTTTGCGGAAATTTCTGCCGCCGGTGGCAGCATCGAGGAGCTGCACTTCATTGGCCACTCCGGCGTCTACGGAATCATGTTCGGCACCCGCAAGTGGCCGGAGCAATTCAGCCCTTTTGAGTGGAAGCATATGGAAATCCCTTTTGCCCAAAATGCGCGGGCCTATTTTCATGCCTGCCGCACCGGCCGCTGGTTTGCGCCCTTTTTTGCCCGCACCTTCCAGGTAAAATCCTACGGCTATCATTGGTACACCACCCTTTCGCGTTCCAAGGATCGTTTTGCCTGGGAACGTAAACGCGAGGAAACCTTGCACGTGATCTCCTGCACTGGAAAAAAATCCCATGGCCTGATGGGTTCCCTGAGCAAACACCTGGGCCTGGCACGCTCCTATGCGCTCACCGCATTTTGCCCAAACTCTGATCGGATCGACACTACCTATGATTCCGTGGCCGAGCTCTATGACAATACCTTTGAAGACATTGCCGTGCGTGAGGACGAGCTGCGCTGGCTAGTGAACCAGCTGGGAGATGCGAGCGAATTTCGCGTGCTCGACATTGGTTGCGGCAACGGAGCCTTCCTGGCCAAGCTTGCACCTGGCTTGCGCGAGGCCGTGGGCGTGGATATTTCAGCAAAGATGCTCGAGCAAGCGCGGAAAAAGAATGCCCCCAATAAGCACCTGTCTTTTGCGCAGTTAAATGGCCCCGATCTGCCCTTCCCCGATGCTTCCTTTGACCGAGTGATTTCCGTGCTCGCCTACCGCTACCTCGACTGGGACCCGATCATGAAAGAAATCCAGCGCGTGCTCAAGCCCGGCGGGGAATTCATCGTGATTGATATGGTGGCGGCGCCCACAAAACTTTCCGAGATCCCCTTCTTCCTGCGTTGCAAGCTGAAAGCCTATACGCAACGGATCTTCCACCGCGGCTACTTCCAGGCTTTACGCAAAATGGTCACGGACCGCCGCTGGCAGAATATGCTCAAACACAACCCCATTCGCTCCGAGCATGAAATGCGCTGGTACCTCGAGAGCCGCTTCCCTGGACGCAAGGGAGAATTGATCAATGTGGGCTGGAGCTCGCGTATCCTAGCCTTCCGCACCGGCCCGATCGAAAAGGGCAAGGTTGTGGAGCTTACCTATCCCTAAAAAAGGCCGAAGTTCTGGGCCGCTTCATTTTTCAGGAGGTTACTGTGTTTTTTCTCCTTTCGACTTTCTTGATTTTCAGTGCGCCTGCGGCAGCAGGCAACAGCCAGTGTGAAGTAAAAATTGCGGGCAGCGATATCTATCAGATTTGGAGAGATGGCTCTTTGCTGCAAACAGCTCAGGCGGGGGAAGCTCTCGAAGGGTATATGTATGAGCTGCGCCACTCGTGCACCTTTAAAAAACTCGGCCAATCTTGCTCCGTGCAAATCAGGGAAGGAAGAGAGCAGCTTCTGATCGATGGAAAGTCTGTTTTAGAAGGAGTGTGGGGACAAAATGGTGACCGAGGCCCGGTACAGGATCTCTTCGTATCAATCACTACGCCTCACTATGAACCGCTTCCTGAAAATATCGTCCTATGCCGGGCTGCGCCTCTCCCAGACTGCTCCATTCGTGACAACAAAATTTTTGATTCTTTTGGGAACGTGCTTTTCTCTTTGGAAAGTTTTCGCAACCAATCCTATTTCATGGATAGGCTAAGATCTTTGCAAAAAGCGCGTTGCGACCCCTCAAAAGACTTTTGTTTTCCACTGAATCTGTCGGATTCGGAGGAATTCAATGCGATCCTAAAAATGACATTGGTTGACCAAGACCTGCAAAACGTTTGCCGGTCTGTTAGCGATGAGCGCTGAACGCCTTTTTAGTTAGTCGATTTGGCAAGAAATTTCACTTGTCACAAAAAAAGGCCGGAGCTTTTGGCCCCGGCCTGAGCCTGACAATTTTCACACTATTGGCGTTTGCAGGTGGCCACTCGGCAGCGCTCATAGCCCGCACGGCGGTCTCGCTCCTCGGCAAGATCTGCCTGAGAGAGATTCCGAGCCACTTCCACGCCGCTCGAGGAAATCAAGGTACGCGAATTGTCGACACCAAAGATATGCGCCACTACACAACTTCTCTGGGCGCGCGCATAGTTAGCGGCTTCGAAGAAAAAATCTTCTTCGCGCACTAGATCATCAGCGATCGGATTGCCGTTGGAATTTACCACTTCGCACATCGGCCCTTTGTCGCCCAAAGCATCAACGATCGCATCTTCGAGGGCATCGAGCAGAATATCCGTGAGTTCATCAGAGGCTCGGGGAGCAGGCGATACTCGGCCGCGACTACCAAACTCTCCTAGGCACTTAAGCTTTTCGTTCTCGAGAATTTCATCCTCGCAAGTTTGTAGTTCGTAGGCTTGGTACGTCTTTCCTTCGATTTGTTGCAAGCAGCCCGACACATTATTCTCAACGATTAGGCTCGAACACACCTCAAGGGCGGCAGCCTGGTATGCTTTCTGGGCGACCTGCTCAAGACAGCTAAGAGCAAGGCGCTCAGAAATCAATCCAGAGCATAGATCAACGGCCTTAGGCTGAAATCGTAGGTTGGCTACGGTCCGCAGGCAAACCAATTGGTTGTTTTCCATCACCATATTCGAGCAAGCCCGCAATGCATCCGCCTGGATAGAACTATTTGCATGGTCCGCTACGCAGCGACGTTGATTGCTAGAGAAAACAAATCCACGGCACACCTCAAGCACATCCGACTGTATGGCTTGGGCTGGTTTCGGCAGAAAAGCTAGGCTACATAGCGCAAACAAGAGAAAAGAAATTTTATTTATAAATGACATGATTTCCTCATGGGGTGAAAAGGTGGTTACATTTTTGGGGCAGCGGAATATACCAATCGAAGACGCATTGCGCAATAGTAATTTAGTCGGGAATAAGGGAGGGGAAATAGTGTTTTGTTTCAGGGGGGTTAAGAAGGGTCCTGTCAGTTCTGCTGCCAAGAAGTACAAATGCTTGGTCACAACAAGCCCATAGAGTAACAGTTGCTTTTGTAGTTACAATGTAGTATTTTGGAGAGGTGGAAATCACCTGGGACGACCGCAAGGAAATAGCGAACGTCAAAAAGCATGGTATTGGCTTCGATGAGGCAGCCACGGTGGTTTACAACCCGCTTAGCTTATACGGCGTAAATAAGCACACAGGCGGAATGCGTTTTGAATATATCGGTCACTCCGACCAAGGCCGAGTTCTTTATGTAGTAACGGTCGAAGAACGTGAGGATCGGGTGCACATTCTTTCGGCAAGAAAGGCAACGTCTTATGAAAGAGAAAAATACGAAAAAAGGTTTTAAGTTCGAGAGCGCAAAACCTGTCGGAGATAAGTTTAAAGGCGCAAAAATCGCTAAGACCTTCCGCATCGATATGGATGTTTTTCTGTGGCTTCGTACGGAAGCGGAACGCACCGGAATTCCCTACCAAACGCTCCTCAATGCCAAACTCCGGGAGGCCATGCAAGCCCCTACTCTCGAAGCACTCGTAGAACAAAAAGTCCAAGAGGCGCTTGATCGCAAAAAAGCTTCCTAGCAAAATTCTCGGGCTCTAAATATATGGGGTGTCTCCGTTTGGATACGCCCTTCGGGCGTTATCATGGAGCCGATGATGTGACTCGAACACACGACCTGCGCTTTACGAAAGCGCTGCTCTACCAACTGAGCTACATCGGCGAAATCTGAACGGAAGAGGCTAGTTTGGATCGATTTTTAGCATAAAAATTCAGCTATCTAGAGCCTTTTTCTCGTCCTTCCGGAAATCCCCTTATCCTGCCCGGGCAGGATTAAAGCTCCCCCCCTTTATAGTCGATAAGATTGATATACTTTGGCTTTGTGCCCGAGGGGGAAGAATGAAACTGCTTACCTACACTCTAGTGATCAGCCTCGCCATCGGCAATGCCGCTTGGGTTCCTATGGCGTTTGCCGACACGAATACAAATACAAGCACAAGCACGAGCACCAATTCCAATACCACTGCCGTGACCAATAACCAGACGGGCTCGCAAGCCAACACCCAAGCCCTCAACCTCCAGGGCGCCCAGCAGTCCGTGATGCTCGGAACCATGGCCATCGGTGCGGGCTCCGCGATGGTGGCTGCAGGCTATGCTGGCATTGTTCCCAACTGGGGCCTGATTGGCGCCGGTGTGGCCCTGATCGCCGCCGGTGTGATGAGCCTCAATGCCGCGCAGAAAATGGCCCAGAATGCGGCCCGCGCCGGAAACAACGTGGGCAATATGGGCGGCTCCACCACCACGGCCGTGAACACCGTTCCCACGCAGCCCGGGTCCTCCACTCTCACGCCCACCAACCCTGGCCAAATCTCCCTCAACGAGACCGAACCAGGGGGCGGCATCACCATCGATCCCCAACTCACGCGCACGGGCCGCGCCAACGAGATTTTTAACGACCTCGAACGCCAAACCGGCATGAGCCGCGAAGACTTTCTCAACGGCCTGAACGAAGGCAAAACTCCCGGCGATATGCTCGCTGGAGCTGGGAAACTAAAAGGCGGCTCCGCAGATGGCCTCAATAATATGGTGAAGGACGCCATGGGCAATGGCAGCGCGCCCACGGGCAGTGAGCTCTTATCGCAACTTGGCGCCACTAGCTCTGACTTAGGGGAGAATTCTTATGCTGCCGGCGGTGCTGGCGGAGCAAGCCGTGGCCCCGCTTCCGGCAATGCCAATGCACTGGCCGGCCTCGAGGGCATGCTAGGCAAGGGAGACGGCGCCGGTGGCTCTTCTACCCTTGTGGGAAAAGGCGAGCTCGGCGTGAGCGAGGACGTGCAGAACGCCCTCGACCGCAACGGCCTCACGAACCTCACCATCTTCCAGATGGTGCACACACAGTACAAAAAGAAAACGCCCCTGATGTTCGGGATCCCGGCCCGTCGCGCAAGCCCGACGGCCGAAAATCCTTTCCTAGAATTGGGTAGCGAAAAAGTAGAGCTGTGAAATCCCTTCTTGTTTTGCTTTTGCTCTCCCCCACGGCCGAGGCTGCCGCGGGCATGAGTGCCTCCGGCTTCGAGCAATGCGTGCAGGGCGCCCTAAGTGGCCACGACCAAAACGAATGTGCCGAAGATTCCGATTCCGTCTATTGCGTGGGTCTCACGCGCTCTCTCGAGAATTTTGATCGCAAACAAAAATGCCTAAACTGTGCAGGCTATGTGCAACAAGACTACCGCGCCTCCGAATGGGTGGCGATCGCCGCCGGCCACCTCGGGGCTTTTTCGGAATGCCTCAGCCTCCGGCATGGCAGCGAAGAGGATCCCACGGGTCTTGCAGCCGCGCAGAACGATCCCCAGCTGGCGTTGCTCTTGGAGATTACCGACGATGGCGCAGGCTTTCTCGGCCTCAAAAAAGGCAGCATCGCCAAGCAGCTGCTCGCCGGAATGACCTTTCCAGAAATCATCGCAAAGGCTCCACGGGCGCAGGAATTTAGCCCCGAAGACCTACGTCTCTTTCGCGTGTCCGCGGCCAATCCCATGGCCGTGCGTGCGCTGCAGGAAAAAGAGCTGATCGCAGTTCCCTTCCGAAGCCCCCAGCGAGCGCTAGCCTACCAAAAGGCCCAAGGGCAATTGCCTGCGCAGCCCACGCCCTCGAGGATCACCGCCGAAGCCTCGCCCTATTCGCTCGGCCTGGACCTCAGCCTCTTCCAGCGCGTGAGCCGCGCCTACCAGCGCCAGGGAAGGAATGTTCGCGAGTTCATGCCGCAAAAAAAACCGCTCGACGTCCGTGACTTGATCGAGCGGGGCAGCACGCGCTTCTAAAAAACTTTGAGCTCAGTCGCCTTCGGTCAGCGCGCTCTCAGTGAACTCATCGTCCTCGAGGCCCTTATTGAGCTGCAGCTGCGAGAGCTCGAGCACCGTGCCGCGTTTGTTCTGCAGATTGTTCACCTGCACCTTTTGCGCGCGCCACACGCCCTTGTCGAACTGCTTATAGCCCGAGAAGGTGGTCACCTTGAGCGGCTTCATGGCTTTGTCGTAGTACTCCATCTTGCCCACGAGGTAGGTCTGGAGGTCAATCCAGAGG
>JAKFYM010000126.1 GCA_021730855.1 Bdellovibrionales bacterium | reverse complement strand
GTGCCGCTTGGCATCCTCCGCGCGCGCCTTCACGAGCTTGGGCTCGAGGTCCATCAGTTTATACCAGCCCGAAACAAAGGCATGCTCGCTCATTGCCGGGCCACCCACATTAAATAAACGATGTTTTCCCGGAAACTCTCCTAACATCACTTCCTCTACGGCCTTTGCGCAAGAGGCAGCTGAGAGATAGCTATGGATTTTATTTTTCGAGGCCTCAAAGGCCTGTTTGTTGGCCGCCGCTCTTCGCACTTTGTCGAAAGAGCTAGGGCGGTGTGGGCTGCCCATACCCGCCACGCGGCCCAGTCGCAGGATGGTGCTTTCGAGAGTTTGGGCGCGAATATAGCTTTCGGCCGTGAGCTTTTGTTTGCCTAGGGTATCGTGCAGGGTGAAGTCGTTGTCTTCTTCCTTATAATTTCCGTCAGAGCCATCGTATACCTCCGCGCAGCTGAGCTGAATGAATTGGGCTCGCAGCTTATTGGTGGCGGAAGCAAGGGAGACAGGAAGCAAGAGGTTCAGGCTCTCGCCTAGCTTGGGAAATTCTTCCAGGATTTGGCGATCATGCACCCCCATGGCGTTGATCACGAAATCTGGGGATTGCATGCGCACGATGGCTTCTAGCACTTCGGCGTTTTTTAAACTTACGGGGAAAACTTGGGCGTTCGGCAAAAAAACATCATTGCTGAAAGTGACGCCAGAGATCAAAAATTTTTCGCTGAGGCGCAGGCCGAGCTGGTATCCAAGGAAACCGCTGAGGCCGATGATCACGACTTTTGGTTTTCGTACTGTCATAAAAAAATAAAAAAAAGGGGCGGAATTGCTTCCACCCCTTTTAGCTTATCTCTTTTAGCGAACTAAGCCAGTAACTTCAGCGCTTGTTGCTGCGAGCTATTGGCCTGCGACAAGACAGACACACCAGCTTGTTGCAGGATGTTCTGTTTCACTAGTTCGGAGCTCTCTTCCGCGACGTCTACGTCACGAATACGGGAGTTAGCGGCCGACAAGTTCTCGTCGTAGATGGACAAGTTGTTCACCGTAGAAGCCAAGCGGTTCTGCATGGCACCCAAAGTCGAACGTACTTCGTTCACCCTCTTCAAGCTGGAGTCCAGCTTGCCAAGAGACAGTTGTGCGCCCAACTTCGTGGAGACCTGGTCATCGGTGATGCCCAAGGCTTCGATCCGGGAATCCGCGAACTGGGTGTCGTAGCTCAAGCGATCGTTTCCAGTGTTGTAGATACCCACTTGGATGTCGATCGGTAGCTCGCGACCGCTCAGGAGCGGAATGCCGTTGAAGTTGGTGGACTCGGAGATCCGCTGAATTTCATTCTTTAGGGATTGAAATTCGCGGTCTGTGAAAGCGCGTTCCGTATCACCAATCGTATCTGAAGCGGCTTGCACAGAGAGTTCGCGGAGACGAACGAGAATATTGGAAATCTCGTTGAGTCCACCCTCTGTCACTTGCACGAGAGAGATACCATCAGAGGCGTTGCGTTTTGCTTGGCGCAAGCCACGGATTTGTGCTTTCAAGTTTTCGCTGATTGCTAGACCGGCGGCGTCGTCCCCGGCTTTGTTGATCCGGCTACCGCTAGACAAGCGCTCAAGCGACTTTGCTGTATTTTCAGTGCTGGCCGTCAACATCCTTCGGGCGTTGATGGCAGCCACGTTTGTACTAATTCGAAGACCCATATTTATCCTTCCATGGTCATCTTGACATCCTCCGTGAGACCGCTCTTCTCTTTGTAGAAAAGCACAGCATCCTGCTGTTGATGTTTTTTATCAGTTTTTCTTTCGCCCAAATAAGTTTGGTTCCGGTCGCTAGGACCGGAACCATTCGCAGGAAACAGGGCGCAACTATCACATTGCGTTTTTTGTGTACGGCTTGTTTACCTCAACTAACCTTCACTTCTACTGTCGTTCACAAATCGTTTAAACATCAGTTCTGCATGGCGGAGAGCAACTGCAGGGCTCCGGCTCCGCTATTGTTCGCCTGAGCTAGCACCGAGGTGCCGGCTTGGGCGAGGATGTTTTGTTTCGTCAATTCAGCCGTCTCTTCCGCCATATCCGTGTCACGGATTCGGGAGTTCGCTGCCGAGAGGTTCTCGATCGCGATGCCGGCGTTATTGACGGTGGACTGTAATCGGTTTTGCATGGCGCCGAAGTCGGCGCGGATGGCGGAGACGCCCTGGATGCCGCGGTCGATGAAGGACAGCGAGCTCTGGGCGGCATTTTTATCTAAAACGTTGGTGAGGTTTAGGCCGAGGGCCGTGGAGCTCACATTGGTGGCGCTGGGATCAAAGGTGATTCGGTCGATCGAGGGATTGTTGCCCACGCCCACTTGGATATCGATGATGCCGCCGGCTCCGTTCAGGAGGGGCACACGGTTAAATTCGGTGGAATTAGAAATACGGTCCACTTCGCTGAGGAGGGCTTCGTATTCCACGTTCAAAAATTTTCGCTCCGAGGCGCCAATCGTGTCGGAAGCGGCTTGTACGGATAGTTCGCGCAAGCGAACCATGATGTTGGAAATTTCGGTGAGTCCGCCCTCAGCCACCTGCACCATGGAGATACCATCTTGAGCATTCCGCTCGGCTTGTTTCATGCCGCGTACTTGGGCTTTTAGGCCTTCACTGATGGCAAGACCGGCGGCATCGTCACCAGCGCGATTGATGCGGCTACCACTGGAGAGGCGTTCCAAGGATTTATCGAGCGATAGTCGTGTCTGCCGCAGCGCTCGCTGCGCGTTGATCGACGCGACGTTTGTGTTTATCCGTAAACCCATGGCTCCATCCTCCTTGAGGAATCCTTTTTTTGGTCGGCCATCCTTGCCGTCCTCAGCAGGCCCATATGGCCTACATGTATCTCTTCGGAGGCGGAAAGATTTCCTTAAGCAAAAAATGAAAAATCTTTAGACAGCAGGCATGATTAAGAAATGGACATACGCCACCCCCAGCCCACAGAATTAGTTGAGATAATCAATCGGATCTCCGCCGCCTTTGCCTATAAAGAAGGAGAAGGCAATGTGGCGAAGGATTTCCCCCAGCTTTACAACCCCAAGAATTCTAATCATTTATGGGCGGCCTTTGAGGGCGGAAAGCTTGCTGGGCATGCCGGATTTTATCCGGGAGTGATGAAAGTGGAGACACTTCCAATACCGGTAGCAGGTATCGGCGGCGTGTATACTGACTCGGCTTTTCAGAATCACGGAGTGGCTTCGAAATTAGTAAAAAAATGTGCGGAAGAGGCAGCGAAAGAGGGCGCCGCTCTCGCTTTCCTCTGGAGCGATAAACATGAATTCTATGGAAAGCTAGGATTCCATCTCGTGGGCCGGCAGTGGACAATCCAGTTGGATCCCAAACATGCGTCTTTCCTGCGCGTGAAGGGAGAAAAGAGCGGGCTCAAGGCCGCGGACGTGCGAGTGGCGGAAGGGGAGGTGGGGCCGGAATTTCTGCAGCAGAGCCGCACGAAGATCGAAGCCTATCCCGTGGGCCTAGCGCGCACCGCCGAAGAACATAAGCTCTATATGCAGTCTGGAGCCTGCCGAGTGCTCTCGGCCTGGGTGGGGCCGCAACTCGTGGCTTATTTCCTGATCGGCAAAGGCAAGGACCTCGCCAATTATGTGCATGAATGGGCCGGAGATGAAGCCGCCCTCCATCACCTAGCTGCTCAGTGCCTGGAGACTTTTGGCCATTCGATTTCGGTGATCAGCCCGCAGTTCATGCCCGACGAAGTGAACTGGATTTATTCATTGGATGAACTCGGGGTGCCGTTGCGAGCGGAGTATATGGCCCTGGTGAAGCTGCTCGATTTCAATAAAGTGAAAGCGCTCCTGAAAGACTATCTCACCAAGCTTGGCCTAAACTCCGGGGATTTAGTGATCGAGAAGTCTGGAGACAACTACCAAATCGAGTGGCGCAAGAAGACGCGGCTGCATTTTGACGAGGTAAAGTTCATGCGGCTGCTGTTTGGGCCCGATATGCCCGCCCAGCAGGAACTGAAGGCATTCTTGCCCGTGCGGCTCTGGTATTGGGGCATGGATTCGGTCTAAGCAGTCCGGGTCCATATATCCATATATATAGAGGAGGCTCATGAAATTGAAGTGGCTTGCTCTCGGCCTGGCCTTATTTCCTACCGTGGCTCTGTCCAAGGGGGCAAAAGAAACGAACGCCTGCCCGGCTTGGCTGGCTAATTTGCCCGCAGCTGTTCCCGAATGTCCGCAAGGCGTTAGCGTTTTGCCGGAAACCTACCCAGCCGCGGCCGTGCTGGTGTCGGACACGGGATATAGCGGGCGCGATGAAAAGTTCGCCCAAGGTTTTGTGGAGAAGGTGCTTCTGGCTGCGGGCAACCAACCGCCTTTGGTGTTATTGCCCGTGAGTGATTCCACCTATGCCAGCATACGAGCGCGGGTGCGTGCTTTGGCCGGAAACAATCCGGAGCGTGCCGCTTGGCTTGGTTCTTTGCGGCAGGTTCCGGGCATCGCCTATACCTGGCAGCAGGATTATTTTGAGAGTTTTGCCGGGACAAATGGGCAACCGGTGCTGCGGCCTGTATTCGGCTACTACAATAAAGGCCCCGATGACGTGACGGGCGTACATGGAGCCGAGCTTTTTCAAAATGTCATGCGCAGCGCACGCTCCTGCGGCTTCACCGAAGGCCTCGCGCTCCGCGATCCGGGCACAGAGCAGATTCCGGGAACTTCCGGCGGAAATATCGAAGCTCTGCCTGGGGGCCTATGCCTAGTCGGGGACGATAGCTTTACCGTGGATACTGAGGACCGGCACTGGAATGCCTATGCCGAACAAGCCTGTGGTCCGGACAAAAGAAACCGGATCAAGGTGCCCACTTCTTGGCTTGCCGTGGGCCATGTGGACGAAATCATGCGGCTAGTGCCGAATCAGAATCGCCCCGCTCCCTGCAATTTTTCGGTGAGTTTAGCGAGCCCACGCAAAGCGATCGAACTTCTGCGTGCTCAACCTAACGATATGTTCCTTGATTTTCCGGAGGTGCCCGGGGAATCTCCAGCCGTCACGAAAACACGTCGTAGTTCACAGCACGAGCCCCTAAGTCGATTCTGCGGGATCGCCAATAGCCAGTCATCGCCGCCGAAATCTCCAGGGCGCCGCCAGAATGAACTTCCTCCAGTCATGCGCGGTGTTTGGAATCTCTTATTTTTTCCCTGGGCCCAGGCTGATACTGGCGGCCCCGATCCGACACTCGGCTGCAGCAGCAGCACGAACCAAGCCGTGGTGAGCGCATGGGACCGCGATGCCGGGCAGCTGCGTTCCTATAACGAGCTCGTGCAAGCAGAGATGGATCGCCTGCGCGAACTCTTGCATGGAAAATTAAAAGAGCGTTTTCCGCAATGCGAGCCCGATTTCATTGACCTACCGAATTTATTTATGGGAGAAGCCTTAGTGGAGGGGGAAAATGGTGCTCGCTCGCTGCCCAGGCATACTGGCAAGTCGATTCTGCCCAATGCCGCCAATGCCGTGAGCATAAACAATACGGTAATTTCTCCCGAGCCGGGCAATGCCGCTTTCCGAGAAGGGATCGAAGCGGCTTATTCTGCTGCAGGCATTCAGCCGGAATTTATCGACACCTTCGACTTTGCCCACCAGGGCCAGGGTAATCTCCACTGTGTGACACACACCATTCACACCTGTCGGCCACGCACCCAGCTAGCGGGGGAGCGATGAACTGGCTCCTGCTTTTTTTCGCGCCTATGCTCGCCCAAGCCGAGCCTCCCCTGCTCTCCTGCCACGCCAAGCGCGCAGACTATTCCGCGAGGCTCGAGCTCAGCGCGGCCGGCATCGCCTCGCTCGAGGTGGTGGAAGGGGAAAAGAAATTCCGCTGCTCCCTCATGCCCATCTTCCTCGAAGACCAAAGCCGGCACCTAGTTTCGGGTTTTGAATTTCGCTTTCGTAAGGAGAGTTGCAGCCCTATCTGGGATGGGGGAAATGAGATCACTTTTCCCCATCTCTGGCTGCAGGTGAGATTCCAGCCCAAGGACAAACACACCGGCCGGATGCAGTGGTTGCGAAAATTTCAGCCCGATCGCTGTGAGCTGCGGGCCCGGCGCTCGCTCCTGCGCAAGAACATCGCGCTCTGGAAAAAAGGTTTATGGGGGCGGAAACCGGCGCCCGCGAACTAATTGGTAGACCCCATACACGCTCACGCCAAACAACCCAAAGGCCAGGACGCGTAACAAGCCACTCGCATGCACGATTGCCAGGTGCAGGGCCAAGAGGCCGCCCAGGGTCATGCCCACGCTGAGGATCGCAAAGCTCAAGCGCAAGAAATTCGCCTCCGACTGCTGCAGCTTCGCCGCGAGCGAAGCGTCTCTCGTTTCTAGCGCATAACCATTGGCCGCAAAGCGCTTAAAGAACCAATGCAGCTGCCGGGGCAGGGTGTGCGCCACCTGCTGCACATCGCGCGAGCCGAGCAGCATGTCCTTGGAGAAATCCTTCCAGCTATAGGCGGGCTGCAGAAGAGGCGTCACATAACTCTCGAGCAGCGGCATCGGATTGAAGGAGGGGTCCAGGGTGTGGCAGGTGCCCTCGAGAGTGTAGAGTGCCTTGAAGATCAGCATCCACTCGCGCGGGATGCGAATGTGGTGGCGGGCGGCCACGGCGGTGGCATCGATCAGGATGCGGCCCACGTTCATCGAAGCGAGCGGCAGGCCCAGGTAGGGGGCCACGGCGGTCTGCAAGGCACGCTGGAAGGAATCCAAATCGGTGCGGCCATGGCTGGCGCCGAGCTCGGCATATTCTAGGCAGAGGGACTCAAAATCCTCCTCGGAAAGGGCCACAAAAATCCGGAGCAGGCTCTCACGCGCGCGGGGCGAGAGGTAGCCCATGATGCCGAAATCAATCAGGCCCAGGCGGGGTTTGTCGCCGCTGATGCTATTGCCGGGAAGGGCAAAGAGATTGCCCATATGCAAATCGCCATGGAAAAAACCATCTTCAAGGGCGGACTTCAAAAAGGCGCGGGCCGCGGTCTCGGCCAGGCTTTTGCGGTCGAGGCCGCGGGCGTCTAGGGCTGGAGCATTGTCTAGCTTCACGCCCTGCAGGCGCTCGATCACCAGCACCTTGTGGCTGGAGAGGTGCAGAAAGATATCCGGCACATACACTTCCGGGATCGAGCGTAGGTTCTCGCGCGACTTCAAAATATTATTGGCCTCGATCGTGAAGTTGAGCTCGAGGCTCATGAGCTGGAAGAATTCCTCCACGCACACTTGGGGCGCCAGCACTCGGGTTTCGGGGAAATATTTTTCCAGCGCCGCGGCTAGGCCCGAGAGCACCGACACATCCGTCTTGATCATCGCCTCGATGCCCGGGCGCTGCACCTTGACCACCACATTGGTGCCATCCTTCAGCACGGCCTCGTGCACTTGCCCGATCGAGGCCGACGCCAAGGGTTCGCGCTGGAAGGTGAGAAAAAGAGTTTCGAGCGGAGAGCCGAGCTCGGCCTCCACCGTTTGCTGGATCAGAGCGAAGGGTAGGGGCGAGGCGCTATCTTGGAGCTTGCTCAGCTCCTTGGCGAAGGCTGCGGGTAAGAGATCGGAGCGCGAGGAGAGGAGCTGGCCGAGCTTGATGAAGGTGGGGCCCAGCTCTTCCAGGGCCATGCGGAAGCGCTCCGGCGCGGTGAACTTGGCTTCGAGCTCGGATGTCTTTTGTTTCTCGGGAATGAAGCGGCCGAAGTCCATTTGGACCATCAGCTCCTGAAAGCCGTATTTGGCAAAGACGGTGGAAATCTGCTTGATGCGCCCAATGTTCTTAAAGGTGCGCGTGACCTGCCTGGGCGTGCCCAGTAAGCTCATTCAAAATCCTCAAGCGTCCAAAAGTCGCGGGCCGCAGCCGGTTTGTTTTGGATTTTTTCGGGCTTTTGTTTTTTCGCTTTGCCTTGTAGGGGCTCGAGCTCGATCTGCAAGAGGTGTGGATTGGTGCGCACGATCTGGGCATCGATCTTGTCGCCAATTTGAATGGTTTTGCCCGTGCGCTTGCCACGCAGGTGGTAGAGTTTTTCGTTAAACACAAAATCAGTTCCGAAGCGCTCCATGGGAATGAATCCCTCAATGAAGACTTCCGACAATTCCACATAAGCACCCTTGGCATTGATTCCCACCACCGTGCCGGTGTGTTCTTCGCCAAGGTGGCGCTCGGCATAGCGCACCTGCTTGATCCGGGTGAGCTCGCGTTCGGCATCCACCGCCGTACGCTCGCGCATCGAGCAATGCTGGGCGGCTTCTTCCAGGCTTTGCGCGGTGGAGCCCTTGGCGGCCTGGGCTTCTTTTTTGTTTTTATGGATCCAAGCTTTTAAAAGCCGGTGCACGATCAAATCGGGGTAGCGGCGGATCGGGCTCGTGAAATGACTATAGGCCAAGGAGGCCAAGCCAAAGTGTTTTAGGTTGCTGGCGGAGTAATAGGCTTGTTTCATGCTGCGCAGGAGCAGGAAGTTGAGCACACGCGAGGCCGGAGATTCCTCCACCGCGCGCAGCATCTTCTGGTAAGTCTGGGGCGAGATCTCCTCTAACCATTTTTCATTGATGCGCACGTGCAGGGTGCGGGCCACATCGAGGAAGCGCTTGGCGGCTTCTTCTTCTGGCGGCTCATGCACGCGGAAGAGGAAGGCTTGTTTGTGCTGTTCCATGATTTCGGAGACGGCTTCGTTGGCCGAGATCATGAATTCCTCGATCAGCCGGTGCGTGTCGAGGCGTTCGGTGCGCACGATGGCTTCCACCTCTCCATTTTCGCGATTCACTTTCACCTTGGCCTCGGGAAGGTTTAGGTCGATCGCGCCCCGGCGAATCCGTAGGGGCAGGAGTTTTTTGTAGAGATCAAAAAGCGAGAGCAGGCTCTCGCGCACGCGGGGATTGTATTCATGCCCGGCATCTTTGGGACGATCGAAAAATTGCTGAAGAGTTTCATAGACGCAGCGGTGTTGCGACTGGAAGACGGCTTCGTATACACGATGGTCGATCTTTCGCCCCGTGGCGTCGT
>JAKFYM010000036.1 GCA_021730855.1 Bdellovibrionales bacterium | reverse complement strand
TCCAGCTCCTCGTGCCCAATAAATTCGGGGGCGCGATGGACGAGGTGTTCTTCTCCCCTTGGTGGACGCTCGCGGAACACCAAAATGCGCGCCAGGAGGGCATCTTTTTTGACCCGTTTTCCTAAGGGCGCCACCCAATGCGTGATCCCGCCCACGGGCGCATGCACCACATGGTAGCTCGCGAGCTCGCAGTTCACGGGATGGCCCGCCTTGGGCTTGCCCTTGGTCACGCCCTTATGCGCGAGATAATGCAGCACTCCTGCGAGATCTTTTTTGGCCTCCACCATCGAGGCAATCTCATGGTCGCCAAACTCGAGCGTGAAGCTCTGCACGGGGATCGAGGTGCCGAGCTTTTCCGCGAGCGTCCACCAAGGGGAGAAGAACACCTCGTCCATCGCGCCCCCGAATTTATTGGGCACGAGGAGCTGGAAGGGAATGCCGAAATAAGCGGCATCGTCTTTGGCATAGGCGGGGGTGTAGAGGTGGCGCACACTGCGGTTCGCGCAGTGCAGGTCTAAACAAAAATTATAGTCTATCGAAAGTAGCTGCAGGCGCACGGCTAGGCGGTCGGCATAAGGCGCTTGTTGCTGGGCGCGGGCAGCGATGCGTTTTTTCAGCTCCTTGCGAAAAGCGGCGAAGATCTTTTCTTCAGGCGCGCCAAAAAAGTGTTTTTGGAATTTTGCCCAGTCGAAGCCCTCGGTGGGCAGAAAATAACGGCGATTGAAGTTCTCGCCGGTGGAAAGGTCGAAGCGGCCCGCGGTGTATTCGCCCACTTTTTCGTTGAGGCCCAAGGGGTTGGCGTTGGCCACGATCCGCACATTTCCGAGCGGCGGGTGCTTTTGCAGGTGCTCGATCAGAAGCGCTAGCACCAGGGAGCCTTGCACCTCGGAGCCGTGCATGGCGGACTGCAAGTAGACCGAAGGGGCGCCGGGCTTCGAGCCCTTGAAGTCATAGACCGGGATCGAAAGCTGGTCTCCCGAAGCAAGCTGGCGAACAGGAAGGCGGCGAAATTTCATTTGAGCCAATTCTCGGCGCTTTGCACCGGGCGAAGAATTTTTGTTTGGCCTTCTTTTACCACGATTTCGCCCGCGAGATCATGGCAAAGAAAATAGGGCATGCTCTCGGTAAAACCATAAGCCCCCGTCTGCGCAAAAACCAAAAGATCCCCGGCCTCGGTGCTGGCCGGCAAAGAATAGGTACCCAGGCGATCTAAGGCCGTGCAGAGCGGGCCATGCACAAAAAAATCTTCCTTGGGCGCGCCGGGATCGGCCTCGAGCACGCGCGCGGGGAAACTTTCGCCCACTAGGGCGGGGCGCACCAGGTGCTGGGCTCCGCCCGCACACAAAAGAAACGAATGCCCACGAACGGATTTTTTTTCGATCACCTCGGTCACATAGCTGCCAAAGGGCCCCACGGCATAGCGCCCGAGCTCAAGCCAGAGCTCGCCGGCTCCGGAGAGTTCGCGCACGCGGGGGAGGAGAGCGCGCACCTTTTCCCAGTCGATTTTTTCCGCCGGATTTTTGTAGGAGATCCCTAGGCCTCCGCCGAGATCAAGAACATCGAGCGCGAAACCCTGGCGGCCGGCGAAATTTTTGGCTTCCTCGGCGATGCGATCCCAGATCTTGCCAAGCGTTTCTACCGAAAGCACATTGCCCCATTGGAACACATGCACCCCACGGTAGCGCAGCTGTGAATGCTCGGGCAGCACTCCCCAATCTTCCGGGCTCAAACCAAAGGCCGAAACCCCGCTCCCGCCGAGCACGCTCTTCTCGGCCCCTTCCCACTCTAGCTGTAGCCGGAGCAGCACATCCACTTCGCAATGGTGTTCTAAGGCCAAGGCCTGCAGGGCCTCGAGCTGAGCGCGGCTTTCCGCCACGAAAGTGCGCACGCCGGAGGCGAAGGCCAGTTGCAGAAAGGCCGTACTTTTCACGGGACCGGTGAGCAGGATGCGCGCGCCGGGCACTCCGGCTCGCAGCGCCTGCCGCAGTTCTCCGATCGAAGCCACGTCGAGAGAAAATCCCGCCTCATGCACGCACTCGAGCACGGCCGAGAGCGGGTTCGCCTTGCAGGCGTACCAGAGGCGCAGGCCGGGAGTGGCCAAGGCTTTCAGGTGCGCGCTCATGGCGTCGAGGTCGTAGGCGAAAAAGCTTCCGCCTAGCTCGCGATGGGATTTTCGAAAGTCGATCATGAGCGCAGGGCCTCTTCGAGCATCAGGGAGGCGTTCGATTTTTCATCGCGGTATTTGATGATCACCGGGCAATGCACGCTCAGGCCTTGTTCCGCGGCCCAGCCCGTGCGCAGCGGACGGCTGCCAGGAACCACCACCGCATTGGGAGGCACGGCCGCGCCCCGCTCGAGCACCTTGCCTTCCACGGCATCATAGATGCTCACGCCGCGCGAAAGGATCACGCCGGGAGCGATCACTGCGCGCGCGCCCACGCGAATGCCCTCCACAATCACGGCATCGGCGCCGATGAAGGCTTCGTCCTCGATCACCACGGGCGTGAGGCCCACGGGCTCGAGCACTCCGCCGATCTGCACCCCGGCCGAAAGGTGCACGCGCTTGCCGATCTGGGCGCAGGAGCCCACGAGCACATGCGAGTCCACCATCGTGCCTTCGTCCACGTACGCTCCGATATTCACATAGGCGGGCGGCATGATGATCGCGCCTGGAGCCAGATAAGCGCCACGCCGCACGGAACTTCCACCCGGCACGAGGCGCACCTTATCTTCCACCCGGAAGCGGCGGGGGAGCAGGGTGTCCTTGTCGACGAAGCCGGCATAGAGGCCTTCGGTGGGTTGGGCGAGCTCGATATTCTGCCCGGCCCGCATCGCGGCGAGGATGGCTTCCTTCACTTCGAGGTTGGCGCGGATGGAGCCATCGGCCTCGCGGATGATGGCGCGGATCTTTCCACTTTCTAACTGATCTAAGATTTCGTTAAAGTTCATACAAATTCCTTAGAGAGAGGCGTACCAGGATTTTACGGCGGCATCGCTTTGCTCGAGGCCTTCGGTGTTTTTTAGGTCTTTGAGGCTCAAGGGCGCGCGGGTGTGGGCGCGGGAGATCTGGCCCTGCAGGGCCATGAGCGCCTTCACCGGCACGGGATTGCTCGCGGTGAACAGGCTATCGGAAGCAAATTTCCAGAGGGTAGCGCAGGTTTCGCTCTTGCCTTCGAGGCAGAGGCGCACAAAGCGCTGGGTCTCCACCGGCCAGGCGTTCGAGGCCACCGAGACCAAGCCCACGGCTCCCTCGCTAGCGAACTCGGGCATGAGGGCATCATCGCCGGAGTAGAAGGCCATCTGAGGGGCCGCGGCCCGATAGGCGCGGAATTCTTCGACGGAGCCGCTGGCTTCTTTCACCGACCAGGCATTGCGGTGCGCGCTCAGGCGGCGCAGGGCCTCGGGGTGGAGCTTCACTCCGGCGCGGGAGGGCACGTTATAGATCATGCAAGGCCGGTTCACGGCCTCGAGCAGGGCGGTGAACCATTCGGTTTGGCCTTCGAGGCCAGGCTTCGCGTAGAGCGGAACAGGCATGAGATAGCCATCGATGGCTTGGTTTTCGGTGAAGCGCAGAAAGTCTAGGGTTTGCGGGAGCTGCGAGCCGCCCACGCCCACGAGCACCGGCACCTTCAGGCCGAGCGCGGCCGTGAAACGCACGAGCTCACGCTTTTCCTCGTCGGCCAGGGCGAGGCCTTCGCCCGTGCTTCCGAGCACCACCACTCCATTGCCCGCTTTTTCCTGGGTGCGGAGCAGGGACTCGAATTCGGCATAGGCCACCGTGCCCTCATTGGTGAAGGGGGTCACGACGGCGGTATAGAGTACGGTATGGTTTGGATTCGGTCTCATAGAAGTTCCTTTCGTAGTTTTTCTTCCAAAATGGCCTCAAAGGCATGCACTCCCGCGGGAGCCTGCGCGAGCAGTTGCTCGGCTGCATAGAGCGCGCCCTCGGCAAAAACGGAACGGTCCAGCGCTTCGTGCTCTAGCCTGAGCACCTCGCCCGGGAGGTGCACCGAGAGCGTATGCGTGCCGCGGGCATCGCCCACGCGATCGGCGCTCACTGGAGTGGAGGCGGGCAGGAGTTTCTGTAGGCGCAGGGCCGTGCCGCTCGGGGAATCTTTTTTAGAAGTGTGGTGGACCTCGTGGATGGAAAAACTCACGTTGGGAGCCAGGCGATCTAGGCGCTGCAGGAGACGAGAAAAGAGGAACATCGTGTTCATGCCGAGCGAGAAATTGCTGGCGTGGATCCAGGGCGCGCGCACCGTGGGCACGAGGGTATAGTCAAAGCCGGTGGTGCCGGCCACCACGGGGATGCCGCTCTCCACGAGCGCAGGCAGGATATCGGCCAAGCCCCCTGCTGGCACAAAAACAATCGCCGCCTCGAGGCCGCGCAGGCTCTCCACCGTGGGTGGATTCTCCTGCGTGAAAGTGGCCACCTCATGCCTAGTGCGCGCGAGCTGCTCCACTGCGCCGCCGGTTTTTCCCGTGCCAATCACCGCTAGTTTCATAAAAACTCCTCATGCAGGCGCGCGGCCACGGCCTTGGCCTCGTTGCCCTTGACCAAGAAACAAAAATTATTTGGACTGGCGCCATGGCAGATCAGGCGCACATTGGTCTCGCCCGCGGCCTGCAGGCAGCGGCTGCCCACACCCGCGGTGGTGGTGAGATTGCTGCCGATCAGGGCCACGAGCCCAAGGTTCTCTTCCACTTGCACCTCGGCGATCTCCCGTAGCTGTTGGAGCAAGGCCTCGTTCTCGAGGATGCTGCGGCCTGAGGAGCCGGTGCTGGTGCCGTCGATGGTGAGGGCCACGCTCACTTCGCTCGTGGTCACGAGGTCTACGCTGAGGCCGTGGTCGGCGAGCAGGGTGAAAAGCTTGGCCAGGAAGCCATGCACGTTGAGCATGCGCATGCTGGTCACGGTGATCAGGGTTTGTTTGTCGCGCACGGCGATCGCGCGGAATAGGGGACGGCTCTCGAGATCGCGATGGATCCAGGTGCCGCCCTGTTCGGGAGCGAAGGTATTGCCCACGAACACCTTGGTGCCCGAGCGCATGGCTGGCAAGAGGGTGGCGGGGTGGAGCACCTTGGCGCCAAAGCTGGCGAGCTCGGCCGCTTCGGCGAAGGAGATATCTTGGATCACCTGTGCGCTAGGCACGGTGCGCGGATCCATGGAATAGATGCCGTTTACATCGGTCCAGATCAGGCATTCGGTGGCGCCCATGGCTTCGGCAAAGAGAGCGGCGGAATAGTCCGAGCCGCCGCGGCCGAGGGTGGTGGTGGCGCCAGTGGCATCGGAGCCGATGAAGCCTTGGGTCACGATCGTGGAGCCGCTCTCGAGCAAGGGCGGGAGCAATCGGCCACAGAGCGCGCGGATCTCTGCTAGCTGCGGCTCGGCCTTGCCGAAGCGGGAATCAGTGCGCAGGAGCTCGCGGGCATCTAAACAAATGGTGTTTCTGCCGCTGCGGCGTAGGACTTCGGTGAAAAGGACCGAGCTCAGGCGCTCGCCCAAGGAAAGTAGCTGGTCGAGGGTGGCGTCGGCGGCCAAGGAGGAGGAGCGCAGGATCGAATGTAGCTCGACAAAAAGCATTTCCAGATGGTGGCGGCTGGTCTCGGAGACCTGCAGCTGGTCGGCGAGCTCGAGGTGGCGCCTCTCGATACCGCCTACGGCATCGGATACGGCGGCCTCATTGCCCTCCAGGGCTGAGCGCTGCGCGGCCAGTAATAAATTGGTGGTCCCACTCGTGGCGCTGACCACCACGAAGCGGGAGTGCTGGTCGGCATTCACCACCTTGGCCGCCTGGCGCATGGCCTCGGCACTGCCCATGCTGGTGCCCCCGAACTTGGCTACATGAATCCTCATCGGCCCTCCAGGTAGTCGAGCGTGCTCTCGAGATTGGCGATGGCCGCACCGGCCGCGCCCCGCACGAGGTTGTGCCCGAGCGCCACGAGGCCGAGGGTGTGCGCATTGTCGCCCTGCTTGAGGCGGCCCACGTGCACGCGCATATCGTGGGGGTGCAGGTCGCGGGCGGGCTGTGGGCGATCAGGCGCGGTGTGGATCTCAAAGAGGCCGGGGAAGCGCTCCTGCCAGCGGGCATAGGAGGCGCGGGCATTCTCGATTGATACCTCTTCTTTGAACGTAAGGTGGGCGGCCACGGTATGCCCATGGAGCACCGGCACGCGGTGTACATGCACCGTCACGCCGAAGGTCGCCGCGCGATCTGGGCTGCCTAAAATTCGTTTCGTTTCTTCCTGGATCTTGGCTTCCTCGCCCCCGATATGCGGGATCAGATTGCCTAAGATGTCAAAAGAAGGCACGCCGGGATAACCCGCGCCGCTCAGGGCCTGCATGGTGACCACGCTCACGTGCTGGAGGGTGCCGAGCTCGAGCAGGGGGGCCAAGGCCGAGACCAAAAAGACCGTGGAGCAGTTGGGGTTGGTCACGATGCGGCCTTGGGTCTTTTGGCGGTTGAGCAGGCTTAAATGAGCCGAGTTTAGCTCGGGCACGAGCAGGGGCACGTCTTCCTGCATGCGGAAGGCCGAGGCGTTCGACGACACCAAATGGCCACGACCAGCTAGGGCAGGCTCCACCTCGCGCGCCACCTCGGCGGGCAGGGCCGAGATCACGCAATGGGATTGTACCTCAAGCAGCGGGCGCATTTCGAGCGCGGCCACTTCAGGGGAAAGAGGGTATTCGTTCTTCCAGGCCACGATCTCGCCATACTTCTTGCCCACGCGGGCATCACTCGCCGCGAGCTCCGCCACGCGGAAGCGCGGATGGTCTTGCAGCATGGAAATGACTTTCTGGCCTACCGGGCCAGTGGCACCTAAGATCGCAACGGGGATTCTGGACATCGCATT
Organism: Bdellovibrionales bacterium; assembly: GCA_021730855.1. Classification (GTDB taxonomy): domain Bacteria; phylum Bdellovibrionota; class UBA1018; order CAIPTA01; family CAIPTA01; genus JAKFYM01. The sequence goes on along the minus strand of JAKFYM010000036.1, from coordinate 2,179 downwards.
CTCCTTTATTGGTCTCCTAGAACGGAGGCTAGAGAATGCACAGGAACGCCTATGGGAAGGCGCAAGCGATTCCGAAGCACTCCACGATTTTCGATCGTGACAATGGTTCGGCTTTACCCGAGTCCACCAAGTTCATCGAGACCCTAAGCTCGACTCCCCTTCGGCACACCTCGCCTCCGGCTACCTTCTGTGGGCTTAGACCCTCAGGCAGCCTTCTACGGATGCGCTCCTCTTCTAGAAGGCGGAAAAAATCTTCCGCAATGGGGCTCTTATACTACCAACTTATGCTGCTCCGCAAGGAAAACCGGGGCAATTTTCTTGGCGGGCCGCGGGAATTCGTAGTGATCTTAGGAATTTATCGGGGAAGGCGGAGGACGGGGGCCTCGGCCGCCTCTGGTCTTTCGTTTGCATTCCTTGGCAAGTGAGCAAATGAGCCACTGAGGCCTGGGCAAGGGCTTTTTTCAAAGGAGCAGAAAGATGAAAAAAATTCGGTACGGAGTGATGGGACTAGGGCATATCGCGCAGGTGGCCGTGCTGCCCGCCTTCAGCAAGGCAAAACGCAATTCGGAATTGGCGGCCATTCTCACGGGCGATCCCCGGAAGGCCAAAGTCTTGGCCAAAAAGTATAAAGTTCCTTTGGTTTATGACTATGAGGGATTCGATGAGTTGCTCGAATCCAAAGCCATCGATGCCCTCTATATTGCCCTCCCCAACCAATTGCACCGCGAATACGCGGAGCGCGCTCTAAGAGCCGGCTTGCATGTGCTCTGTGAGAAACCGCTCGCCCTTTCGGTAATGGATTGCCGCTCGATCCTTGGCGTGGCCGAGGAGGAGGGGCGCAAGCTGATGACGGCCTACCGCCTGCATTTCGAGGCGGCCAATCTGAAGGCGATGGAGCTTTGTCAATCGGGCAAGCTTGGCGATTTAAAGTATTTCAGCTCTGATTTCTCCTTCCAGGTGAAGGACCCCGATAATATTCGTTTACGGCAGGAGACGGGGGGCGGCCCGGTCTGGGATATCGGGATTTACTGTATCAATGCGGCTCGCAGCTTATTTCGTGCCCAACCCGAGGAGGTCTATGCCTATGCCGCCGAGGGCGACGACAAACGCTTCCGCGAAGTGGAGGAGGGAGTCTCGGTGGTGATGCGTTTTGCTGGCGGGAGATTGGCCACCTTCAACTGCAGCTTTGGCGCCGATTCGGTGAGCACCTACCAGATTGTGGGCACCAAGGGCACGGTGCGGGTGGAGAACGCCTATGAATATGCGGCGGCTCGCGAATTGGTTTTTTACCAGGACATGAAAAAGAAAAAATTCTCGTTCAAAAAATCCGATCAGTTTGCGCCCGAGCTGCTCTATTTTTCTGACTGCATCTTGAAAAACAAGCAACCAGAGCCTTCGGCCCTCGAGGGCCTGGCCGATGTGGCCGTGATCGAAGCGATCTATTCTTCGCTGGCCACGGGGCGGGTGGCCGCGGTCTACGACCCCGGCAAGCGCACCCATCCTAAGGAAAGCATGCGCAGCTTTGTGCGTCCGCATGCGAAGCCAGAGATGGTGCATTCCACGGGGCCTACGAATTAGGAGTGGCAAGGAGAGAAGGGTTTAGCCCCTTCTTTTCTTTTTCTCACGCACCTTGCGGACCTTCTCGTCGAGGTCTTTTAGGCGTTTGACCATTTTATCGCGGCAATCTTCACGGTGCTGCTGGTGCAGCTTGCGTCGCTTCTCGAGGAGCGCACGTAGGCGTTCTTTGAGGAGCTGTTTCCAAGGATTTTTCTGCACGGATTTTTGCACGGTGATCACGGTTTCGGCCGTGCTCACGGCGCCGCGGGAGTCGAGGGCGCTGAGGCGCACCCTATATTGCCCGAGCTTGTCGTAGACGTGCGAGAGGGTGAAATCCCCTTCGGTCACATTCAGCCTCTGGGCGGTGCCGTCTCCATAGTCCACGGAGAGGATCCAGAATGATCTTTTCCTTGGCCGGCCAAAGTTTCTGAAGAATCTTGTCCCGCTGCTCCCGATCGTCCCAATTAAAATACGCAGGATGACCGGGCTTATAGGCGGGAAGAAGAGATTGGGCGAAGGTAGTTTTGCCCACCTGCCGAGGCCCCCGAGAAAGACCATTTTATCGCGCAGGTCTTCGAGAATGGGCTTTTTTAGGTAGCGAGGCTTCGCGAGTAAAGTGGAG
>JAKFYM010000235.1 GCA_021730855.1 Bdellovibrionales bacterium | reverse complement strand
TTTCCGGCACCGCACCTAAAGTGGAAATCCAGGAAACCTCGAGCCTAGCCATCGGCAGCGAAAAAACCCTCCCCTTCTATGAGCTCATGAGCCCGGTCCCCCAGTCCGGCCAGCTCATGCCCAAACTAGAGTACAAAAAAGGCCCCCCCGGCAAATACATCGAAAGCATCAGCCTCTTGGTGCAGGCCGACTCTCGCGCGCCGCGTGAACGCATTGTCTACCACGGCCGTCGCAGCCGCAGCGATTTGATCGGCCTCTGGCTCTTTCCCGAGCATCCCTCCCGCGAAGCGCTCTACCTAGAGACCGCCCTGCGCCTCAGCCAAGGCCAGGAAATTGCGCTCTCGGCTTTCAGCACTTTTTTGCTCCGGCCCTTTCTGCTGCAGGAAGCAGCCTCCTGGCTCGCAGGAGTGAACAAGGTGCAGATCATGGAACAAGCCGGCGCGCCCGCTTTTCTGTTCGAGGCCAACGACGGGCAACGCAGCAAATCCACCGCTCTCTTTATCCGCCGCAATAGTTTTTATCGAGTGGACTATATCGCCGACCGCGGCTTCGATCTGCTCGAGCCTGAACAGCTTTTCCGCAAAACATTTCTTATTGAGAAGCGCAGCGATGCCCTCCAGTTCCTGGCCCAGCACCTCTCCAAGGTGCAGCTAAAGGAGCAGGGCACGGAAGAGCTGAGCTTTCAGAAAATCGCCTGGCCGATCCTGCTTTTGGCCGCGGAGCTCTCCGTGGACCCCGCCTCTCTGGACGCCTACTTTCACTTTGCCGGAATCAGCGCCCTGCTCTACCGCTCGGGAGCCATGGACGCTTCCGACACGGAAACCTTAGACGTTTTACGCAATAACGTGCTGGCTTCCGAGGCCTACGCCAAGGATGTGAGCGGGGAATCCCCGAAAACCGCGGCGATAGGCCGTTTGGCCCGCCTGCTTACACGGAATTTTGAACAGTAATTTCAATAACTTGCTCACCTGTTGTTTCTCCCCGAATCGGACGATAAAATAGACATAGGGAGATAATAGGATGTTTACTACCCGTCACTTATGGTCTTTTTGTTTAGTTTTTCTATCCTGCGTTCTGCTCGCGGCCTGCCTTAGCACCGACGTAAAAAAAGTCGGACGCGCCGGGGTGGACGAGAGCAATAATGGGGAGACCGATTCCGACTCCCTTACCATCACCCTCGCCTACCGCGATGATTCCGCCGATGGCCGCGTGGTGAGTCTCAAGGGCCTCACGAGCCTCAGCTCCGCCAAGATCTCGAACGTCTGTGGCCTCACCGGCAGCAACTGCACTTGCAAATTCTACACGAGCACCGCCGACACCGCTCCCGTGGGCACCACGGCGGGCACCCTCAGCCTCAGCGACACTAATAATGCGGTGACTTGCACGATTGCGGGGGCCGTGGATCCCGACGATTACTCCCATATGCAGCTCGTGACCACCGACACCTCCCTTCGTTCAACAGGATTTATTGAGATCAAAACCAACCTCGAGGTCAAGGACGTGATTGGCGACCTAGACGACACCAAAGTCACCACCATCAGCCGCTATCCTTGCCGCTACACCTTCCTCGAGGGCGAGGGCGTTTCGCCCGTGGGAAATAGCCTTAGCTGTGTGGCCTCGCAGAGGCTTGGCACGATCGGCGCCACTTATAACTACTACCTCAGCAGCAAGGGTGCCGATGGCATTGATCGGCCTCATGGCGATGTCCCCTTTCAGGACCTAGTCTGTAAAAACGGAAGCTTGATGAACGTGAGCTGCCAGCGCAATGCCGTCGACAAAAGATATGGCCTCTACACCGAAGCGGCCTTCCCCTTTGTGCGTGCCGTGAACCTTGTGGCGGCTCCCGCCGGAACAAATGCCTCCCCAAAAATTTTCGGCTATGCGGCCGATCCAGACTCCAAGGGAAACTGCGCTCCCGGCCTCACCAAGGTGCAGCTCTGGCAGGCCACGCCGCAATCCATTATCCAAAACAGCCTACCGGGCGGCAACAATCCTCCCTCCAATTTCGTGAACACCGGAAACCTAGATTCCTTCCTGCTAGAAGCCGCGCAGCCGGCCAATTTCGTGGTCGATCGCCAAGCCAACTCCACCACTTGCGCGGCAGTAGCCGACAGCGATGGCATCTTCAGCTGCGCTGCCGCCACTTTCGGCGCCCTTCAGCCCAATGTGCAGTCGGTCACCTATCTCAACACCCTTCAGGCTCTGTGCGTGATCCCGAAGGAAGTCTTGTAAAAAATCAGGCGGAGTCCTGAGGAGGTTTTGCATGAAGCCGAGAAACGCCAGGAAGGCAATTTTGCAGTGGGCCCTAGCAGTCGTTCCCGCCCTTGCCGTTGTCACGCTCGTGGCCTGCCTGGACACGCGCCCCAAGGATCTGCGAACCAATGGCCGCGCCAACCTAAGCCCCACCGCCACCAATACGGTCGATTCCTTTAAATTCAACTTTGCCTATCGCGATGCCGCCGCCGCGGCCCCCGTGAACACCTTTGTGTACCTACAAGGCTCTACCCTCTCCAAAAGCAATATTCTCAAGACCTGCAATACCGCGGGCTCGAGCTGCGTTTGTGAATTCCTTGATTCCAGTGAAGATGAACTCGAGGAATCCGATAGCACGGAGATCCAGTACGTTTCGGCCGGCAACTTTCTCCGCTGCCAGTATGATGGCGTGCTCGGGGATCTGGCCAAGGTGCGCTTACGCAATATCAGTTCCTACACCATCAGCGAGATCTACGACATCCAGACCAGCCTCACGGCCGCCGAGATCCTCGGCGAAGATCTAGAGAACCAATACCTTCGCTCCGTGTCCCGCTATCGTTGCGTGTCCAATTTTCTACAGAAACTCGGCACCACCACCAGCACCTTTGATTGCTCCACCCAGGCCTCCCTATGTGGAACCGCCGGAACCGGAGACTTCTGCATCCTGCAGTCCTCCTATCCCTTCTTTCTCTATGGCAGCACCCGCGACACGAACTACGGCAACAAAATGATCGATGAGCTCTACGGCCCCTCGGGCAGCATCTGCGGCACCCAAGTGCGCCGCTATGACTGCTCCGGCGCCAACGGCACCCCCACCAAATGGTTTGGGCTCTACGCCAAGAACACTAGTATTTACTCCCTCGCCGTCTCCCTCGCCGCCAGCCCCAATGCCATCACCGAGCTCTATGGCTACGCCGCCCCTACGGCCACCTTCCAGGCCACCACGGTATGCCCCCCGGGCCTCACCCGCATGACGCTCTACCAGACCACCACCGACACCACCCTATTCGATATCGCTAGCAACTATCCTAACGCTCTCGTGGTCTCCGACATCAATCCCGTAGGCACCACTCCCGCTTCGATCGTCACGACTCGCTTGCAAAATGGCGACTGCAACGGAACCGCCTGCACCCTACCCGCCACGAACGACGGCGCCCTCGCCTTTGGCACCTTTGCCTACGGGGCCGTGGGCACGGAATTCTGCGTGATCCCCTCCACCCTCCTGCCATAAAAAAAAGCCCTGCTTTTTGGGCAGGGCTTTTTTGGCTTAGAGAGAGAAGACTACTTATTCTCTTTGGCGCGCTTCTCTTGGTATTTTTTTACCATCTCTTCTTGCACGTTGCGGGGCACCGCTTGGTATTCAGCAAATTCCATCGTGAACTCGCCCTTGCCTTGGGTGGCCGAACGTAGGTCCGTGGAGTAACCGAACATTTCCACTAGGGGCACGAGCGATTCGATCGTCACATAGCCTTCCATGGTGGAAGAGCCTTGGATCACGCCGCGGCGCTGGTTGATCTGTCCCATCACCGTGCCCTGGAATTCCTCGGGAGCCTGCACCTCGAGCTTCATGATCGGCTCGAGGATGGTGGGCTTCGCGCTCATATAACATTCGCGAACCGCAGCCATGGCCGCGATCCGGAAGGCGATATCGGAGGAGTCCACATCGTGGTACTGGCCATCCTCAAGACGCATGCGCACGCCCACCACAGGAGCGCCAATGAGCATTCCTTTTTTGAGTTGCTCTTGGAAGCCTTTGTCGCAGCTCGGGATGTATTCGCGAGGAATCGTTCCGCCCACCACGTCGTCCTGAAATTCATAGGGCTTCGTGAGGTCCAGAGGCACGATGGGCTCCATCTGTCCCTGCACTTTGGCAAACTGTCCACTACCACCGGTCTGCTTTTTGTGGGTGTAGCTAAAGGGCGTGGCAGCCGCGATTGTTTCGCGGAAAGCCACCTGGGGCTTACCAGCCACCACTTCGCAGGCATATTCTCGCTTCATGCGCTCGATATAGATCTCGAGGTGAAGCTCGCCCATCCCTTGCATAATGGTCTCGGCCGATTCTTCATCCCGATGCACGCGGAGCGTGGGATCTTCTTTCGTAAAACGGTTCAGGGCTTTGGAGAAATTCGCCTGGCCGGCTTTGTCTTTCGGTGCCACGGCGAGTGAAATCACAGCCGCAGGAATAAACATCGAGGTCATGGTGACGCGAATTTTTCCGTCGGTAAAAGTGTCGCCAGAAGCACATTCTATCCCGAAAAAGGCGCAAATATCCCCTGCGCGCGCTTCTTCCACTTCCACCATATTGTTGGAGTGCATGCGCACGATGCGCGGAATTTTCATCTTTTTGTCACCGGCGGAGATATTGTAGATCATATCGCCTTTTTTCACGGTGCCCGAATAGATACGCATATAGGTCAACTGGCCATAGCGACCATCTTCCAGTTTAAACGCCAGCGCCACCAAGGGAGCTTCGGTATCCGAGGGGATCACAACTTTTTCCTCGCCCTTGGTTTGGTCGAGGGCTTCGTTTCTTACTTCCGGAGGGCTGGGCAGATAAGCCGCCACGCCGTCAAGCAAGAGCTGCACGCCCTTGTTTTTGAAGGCCGAGCCCATGAACACGGGCACGAATTTCAAAAGAATGGTCTGGCGACGAATCGCCTGAGCGAGAATCTCGGCGGTGATTTCCTCTTCCATCAGAAATTTTTCGCCGAGGATTTCATCCACATCGGCGAGCTTGGAAATCATTTCTTCGCGCTTCTCTTTGGCCATGTCGAGGAGCTCGGCGGGAACCTCGTCTTCGCGCACGTTTTCTCCGTCGTCGCCTTCGAAGTAATAGGCCTTCAACGTCAATAGATCCACCACACCCTTATGTTGGTCTTCAAGACCAATCGGGATTTGCACGGCGGCCGCATTGAGAAAAAGTTTTTCGCGGATGGCTTGGATCACGCGCACGGGATTGGCGCCCGCACGGTCGAGCTTATTGATAAAGGCCAAACGGGGCACGTTGTAGCGCTTCATCTGGCGGTCTACGGTGATCGATTGCGACTGCACTCCGGCCACGCCGCAAAGCACCATCACGGCGCCATCAAGCACGCGTAGCGAGCGCTCCACTTCCACGGTGAAATCCACGTGTCCGGGAGTGTCGATCAGGTTGATATTGATGTCTTTCCATTCACAGAAAGTGGCAGCCGATTGGATCGTGATGCCTTTTTCCCGTTCGAGGTCCATGGAGTCCATCACGGCTCCCACCCCGTCCTTCCCCTTCACTTCGTGAATGGCGTGGATCTTTCCGGTGTAGAAAAGAATGCGCTCAGAGAGCGTGGTTTTGCCGGAGTCAATGTGGGCAGAGATTCCGATATTGCGAACTCGATCGAGGGTAAAGCCAGCCATATTTTTTCCTAATTCAGGTTTGGGGTGTAGGGGAAATTCTTATTGTATGCGGCACAAAAATTCAAGGCTTTCCTATGCTTTCCCGAGATTCCGACGGAAAAGGTCACCCGGGGAAGCGTGCAACAGGCCACGGTGCATTCTAGAGAGATTTGAGGTAGGTTGAAAGTTCCTGGAGGCAAGATGAAAGCCCTGCTCTTCTTTCTGGTTCTCTTCCAAATATCCACGATCGCTCGAGCTGAGCTCACGTACAAATGCGCCGGCCTGGGAGAAGCGAGCCTTTTTACGGCCAGCCTGCGCTTTTCCGAGAACGGCACGAAGGGCGCCCTGGAGCTGGACTACTGGCAAAGCTATCCGCCTGCGGCCCTTGTGTATGGAGAGCTCCGTGCGGAAGGCGGTCGTTTCCAATCCGAAGTAGATCGCCAATCCAGGTATTCGGCAGTTCTGGAATTGCCTGCAGGATTTACCGGCCAAGATAGCTTCCCCGCCAAATTCCTGCTTCAGCGCGAGACCGTGAAAGGCGCCTCCTTTGAGTTGCGCTGCCTGAGGTTTTGATTTCCCCAATCCTAAGACGCTACCGGCAAGCAGCGCATCGAAAGCGCATGGATTTCCTTATCCATCATGCTTTGCACAGCGGCGATCACCAGGCGTTGCCGGGCAAGTGGCGCTAGTCCATTAAAACGGGCAGAACGGATCTCGACAAAAAAATGCCCCCCGCCCCCGGCCGCTTGGTGTCCCACATGTAAATAGGACTGGTCCTCGATCTCCAATAGATCGGGCTGAAATTCCTCGCGCAGGATTTTTTCGATTTTGGCGGCGGTGTCGGCAGAATTCATCGGGCAAAATCGCAAGCGAGCTTCAGCTCCCGCGCTCCCTCTTCACTCGAGCGGTAACACTTTTCGATCACTTCCACGCAAGCGTAGGACTCGCGGATCTCTGCGTTCACAAAATCATTCGTGGTAATGGCCTTTAGGAATTTATCGAACATCGAGTTGAACCACTTTGTGTGCGAAGCATCCATCCAGTCGCTCTCGATCGTGAATTTTTCCACGGTATGGTCGGCGGTTCCGCTATGGGATCCGGTATTGGGAAAACCCACCGAAATCTCCGCCTCGTCGTCGTTGACCACGATCCCGCCCTTGGTCCCCTGCACCGTATAGATCACCTTGCGCATTCCGGCGGTCCAGGAGAGGTGGGCGTGGGCAAATTTCTGCCCGGGAAATTCTAGGGTGACGGTGAGATTGTCCTCCGTATCCCACTGCGGAGCCAGGCGCACGGCCTTGGCCGTGAGCGAGATCGGCAGGGCCTGGAGCCAGGCGTAGGTTAAATAAAATGTATGGGACCCATGGTCCATGGCGATTCCCCCTCCGCTGGTGCGCCGGTCGCGCCTCCAGTCGGTGCGCCATTCCTTCACGCCCTTGGCGTGGGTGTTGCGGAAAGTCTGGAGGGTCACGCTGGTGATCTCCCCGAGGCGGCCGGAATCGATCGCGTCCTGGATCACCTTTACCACCGGGGCGTGTTTGTAGTTGTGGCAAGGAAAGAGCACGCGTTTGGCCTTTTCGGCGGCCGTGAGCATCTGGCGCGCCTCTTCGGTGCTGGTGGCCAGTGGTTTTTCGCAAAGCACATGCAGGCCGCGCGCGAGGGCGGCCACCGCGATCTCCGCATGGTCACAGGGCGGGGTGGCAATGTCTAAGATGTCTAAATCCGCTTCTTGCGCCAGCAGCTCCTGGTAGGACGCATAGGCGCGCACTCCCGGAAGCGCGGCCTGCGCCAAGGCTAGGCGTTCTGGGCAAATATCAGCGATGGCCACTACGTCCACGTCCTCGCGCTGCGCGAAGGCCGGAATATGGCCCTTGCCCGAGATAAAACCATAACCGACCACGCCTACCTTCCATTTTTTCATAAGCTGAATGTAGGGTTGGCGACCGAAATCGTCAACGACAAAGGCGGCTTGCACGCTGGCAAAATGGGTGTAATCTGACCCCCGGTGCTTGAAGAACTTTTTGCGGAACTAAACCAAAAACACTTTCAGGGAAGCCTTCCCACAGCGCGGATGATCTGGAACGGTCGCCTGAGCACTAGTGCGGGCCGTTTCCGTCCGGGCTCGCGCAATCCCCTATTTCCCCGCCCCGCAGAAATTGAAATAGCCTCTTACCTGCGCGACATTCCCGATGGCCCAGCCCACATCCGTGCCACTGTCCTCCACGAGATGGTCCACTACCACCTCTGGCACCTCAAGCGCCCCTATGGCCATACTCCCGAATTCAACGAAATCCTCAAGCAAGTGGGCGGCACCCGCTACAATACGGTGCCAAAGGAGCGTAAACCCAGGCACTACTACCGCTGCATCGGCTGCCTAAAAGTGATCCCCACCCAGCGATTGCTGAAGAGCTCGGCCTGCGCCGAGTGCTGCCGGAAATACAACAACAACCGCTTCACCTCCTTCTACAAACTCGAGCGAATGGACGAAGAGCGGGTGGCCGCGATGATGAAAAAGGCCTACCAACAGTCGATTTCCGCAGAAAAGCCCCCGCCCCCGGCGGAAAAAGAAGAGCCGGCGATGCCCGTGAACGAGATCATCCGGCGCCTAGAAGAGCTCAAAGAAATGGTGGGCAAAAAAAAGCCCCTCTGAAATCTTCTTTCAGAAGGGTTCATTTTTCGCCGTTTTAGGCTTTTTTGGTCTTACGAGCAGCGGGAGCCTTTGCCTTGCGGGCAGCAGCAGGCTTGCGAGGCTTGCTAGCGGCCGCTGCGGGTTTGGCAGCAGCTTCTGCTTGGTGAGGGGCGGCGGCTGCTTTCGCAGCTGCGGCGGTGCCGGTCTTGCCAGCGGCCGTTTGTTTCACCCGCGTTTTATAGACTTTATTGCGCACCTGCAGGAGACGCTCGGAAAGAGCCGATTCCTTTGCGTGCATCAAAGCCTGGGTGATTCCTCCCAGTTTGTCGATGGTGCGGATCGCGCGGCTCGAGAGCAAGATCGCGATGGTCTGCTTCAATTCCGGGATTTCAAATTTCTTTTTGCGTAAGTTCGGCATCCAGCGCGTGCGCGTTTTGATGTTCGAGTGACTTACTTTATTTCCGTATGCCGGGCGTTTCCCCGTCAGTTCACAAACTTGGGCCATGAAATCCTCCGAAAAATTGAGCTCCACCATTAGCACAGATGGAAGCGGCAAATCAAGGCCGGGCAAGCTCCCTGGCGATCTGCCTAGGATAAGAGGGGCCGGCATAGACGAATTCCGTATAAACCTGCAGGAGATTGGCTCCGGCCGCTAACCTTGCCCGCGCATCGTCGGCTCCGCCCAAGCCTCCGACGGAAATCAAAATAGCCTTGGGGTCCATCCACGATCGCACTTCCACGATCTGCTTGAGGGCCTCCTCCCGAAGCGGGGCCCCGCTTCGGGAGGAGGCCCTCAAGCAGATCGTGGAAG
>JAKFYM010000072.1 GCA_021730855.1 Bdellovibrionales bacterium | reverse complement strand
GCTCGGTCTGTTTCGGCGCGGGTGGGGGCGGGCTGCCGGCCTGAGTGGAGCGCTGGATCTCGCTCAAAAAGGTGGCTGGTGGCTCTGGGGGGAGCAGCGGCTTGAAATCAATCACGTCGTACAGGCGGGTCCACCCCTTAAAACCCTCTTTCCAAAGGTGGGAGGCAAAATTTAGCTCCCCGGATTGGATCCTATGCACGATCTCCTTAGCGGAGAGCGGGCCCACGGGTTTAGCGGCCACCACGGTATACCATTTGAGAGAAGTGTCTTGGAGCAGGAGGTTCAGGGTGTTTTCCATACCTATAGTATCGAGCAGGCCGGCGCCTACAGCAACTCTACAACTGTATAAAAGTAAGACAATTCCCTAGAGCCTAGAATCTAGGCAGAGGGCCAAGGGCCCAGAAAAGCCTCGATTTTACCCTAACTATCTCCAGCACTTACACGTTTTCCGGTGGACCTGTCTCCTCTTGGCATCGGCCTTGCTCTTCCTATGGCAGCGTTCTTTGTGAACTGCAGGAGTGATTTTATGATGTTGCCTAGTTGGAAAATGTTGCCAGTCCTTGTCGCCTCTCTCGGCGTGCTCGTGGGCTGCGGAAGAGCGCAGTATGCCGCTCAGAACCAATCCTCGACCTCTGTGGCCGGGCAGTACGCTTATACCAAGCCTCAGGCCGATATCGTCGTTTTCCAAGACGATACCGATTCTGTGATGCTCCAAGGCCCAATCCAGCACCTCAAGGGCCAGATGCAGCACTTCCTTTCGCGCATGAACAACGAATGGGATGTCCATTTCACCGTTCTGCCATTGACCCGCCAGAAAGCCCTGGGCGGAAAATATATCGTAGCCCAAGACTGCAGCTCGATTCTGGCCGGCTATTCCTGCTTGAATCTCTCGCAAATCGGTTATTTCAACAACGCCAGCGGAGACGCCGGGTGGATCCAAACCGTGAACTCGGGAACTGGCAGCAACGACCGTGCTTTCGAGAATATCAATGCCAACCTCCGCCAAAATGCCATGGTCAGCTCGGGCTTCTTCCGGCCCAAGGCCGCCACTTTCGTGGTGGTGGTTTCTAACGGAGAAGACACCACCCAGGTGGCTTACGCACCAGGCCCAGGTGGAACCATGGAGCTCGACTATACTTCTGCCACTACGATCAATTCGTTTCAGCAGTATAAGAACTTGATCAAGAACGTAAAAGGCAACCTGAGCCCACTCAAGTTCTACTCGGTGGTTTCGATGAATCTTGTGGACAACTGCCAAGGCGGTCGTGCCTTCCGCGGCAAACGCTATATGGATATGTCCGATGCCCTCGGCTCGAAATACTATGACATCTGCGCGGGCGGCCTCACCGGCGTGATGAACGATATCGCCAACCAGATGCAAGTGACCGTGCAGACCTACGTCTTCAACTACGTCTTGCTCGAAGGCGAACCCGCTTCGATCAACTCCGTGAAGAAGAATGGCCAGTCGCTTCCCCAGGACGCGACCAACGGCTGGACTTATGTGGGTTACCAGCAGAACTTGAACACTTCGTACTTCCCGGTTCCCTCGAATCCAAAGACGGGCTACTTCATCAAACTGAATGGCACGGCTGAGATCCAAGGAACTGACACGATCGAAGTGAATATCACGAAGAAATAAGCGCAGGCAGCCAAACTGCCGATCGCAGAAGAACCGCTAGTCGCCGTATAGGTGCCTAGCGGTTTTTTTATGATTCCCGCTTTTGCTCGTTTAGGTTCCAAAACCGCTGACGAAGAGCAAGTAACGGATACAGCTTCTGCATCCGCGAGACAGAAAAGTTTGCCAGCTTCTCGTTACCGTTCGCCCGAACGTCCTGAGAAAAACCGGCTTTGACCACCTCTTCAAAGGAGGTCCACTCGAAGGGAATTTTCTGGTTTTTGGCGGCAGCGGCTTTCTGAAAGGCCTCTTCCATATTTACCGAAAGAGTCTCGGTGCCCGCTGGCGCCGCAAGCAGGGGCGTGAACTCTGCAGCCGCATCGAGGATGGCCATTCCTTTTTCGGTGATCGGCAGCTGCTTGTCATCCGTCTTAGAATTCTCTTCGTGCACAAAATAGATGAATTTTTCCAGCAGATCCAGATTTTGGAAGTGTAAGTCCACCTGGTCGGCCGTCTTCTCGATGCGGATCACCTTCGCCTCGTGCAGCACATCAGTATAGGCCTGCACCTTAGCAAGCTGCACCCCGAAGATTTGCGAAGCGTAGAATTGCAGCCATCCCGCCTTGAGTTTGATCGATCCGTCGGGAAGCTTCTCCCCGTTCCGAGCGCTGGCGAGTAGCATGCCGGAACTAAGCTTTAGTGTGTCGGCGGTGGACAAGAACTCATGCACTTTCGTGGTACGCCCGACCTCATCCTTGGTATAGACCGTCGAGGCGCTCTCTAGCTCGCGCAAGCGGTTGTTCATCGCGCGCAGTCTTTTCACCAGGGTCTGGATCAAGGATTTCATCCAGGACGGTTGGGAGTTGATGAACTCATCAAATTTCCCACGCGGTATTTCTACGATATCGCAAGGCTGCAGAGCCTCCACCGAGGCCGAGCGGGGCTGGTTGTCGAGGAAGCTCATGTCCCCCACCACCTCTCCCGAGTGCACCACTCCCAGTTCGATGAACCCCTGCCCCTTCTTTTTGAAGAGACGGAGGGTGCCGCTTTGGACCCAATACATCGAGTTGCTGTTTTCGCCCTCTTTCATGAGAGCATCGCCTTTTTTGAGGTGTTTTACCTCGATCATAGCCGTATTTCCTTTATGGCCGGCCCTCGAGCTAGAACGTCATTTCCGGGACGTTCCCTTCCACGAGCAGAGGCGCGGCCGTGGCTTTTTTGATTTCCTCTACGCTCACTCCCGGCGCCCGCTCCAGCAATCGAAACCCCTTGTTTCGCTCCAGCTCTAGCACCGCTAGTTCCGTCACCACCGTGCTCACGCACTGGGTGCCGGTCAGGGGCAGGGTGCATTCCGGAAGAATTTTTGATTCTCCGTCCTTAGACACGTGCTGCATCGCGATCACAATCTTTCGCGACCCAGCCACGAGGTCCATGGCTCCGCCCATCCCCTTCACCATTTTACCGGGGATCATCCAGTTGGCCAAGCTGCCTTTCACGTCCACTTGCATTGCGCCGAGCACACAAAGGTCGATATGCCCGCCGCGAATCATTGCGAAAGAATCTGCCGAGGAGAAAAAGCTGGAACCAGGTATCTCGGTCACTGTTTGTTTCCCAGCGTTGATTAAGTCTGCGTCCACCTGGTCTTCCCGCGGGAAAGGCCCGATGCCCAGCAGGCCATTTTCGCTCTGGAGAATCACATTCACGCCTGGCGGCAGATAATTCGCCACCAGGGTGGGGATGCCAATGCCAAGGTTCACGAACATCCCATCCTTTAGTTCTTTTGCGATGCGTGCGGCAATCTGCTCTCTGGAAAGTGCCATATTTATCCCTTCCGTACCGTGCGCTGTTCAATGCGTTTTTCAAACGTAGATTTCACCAGGCGCTTTACGTACACCGCCGGCGTGTGGATGTGGTCTGGATCTAGCTCTCCGGCGGCCACGATCTCTTCCACTTCCGCAATGCAAATCCTACCGGCCGTGGCCATCACGGGGTTAAAATTGCGGGCCGTTTTTCTGTACACAAGGTTTCCCAAGGTATCGGCCTTCCAGGCTTTCACAAAAGCGAAGTCACCCTTGATTGCCTGCTCGAGCACATAGTCACGCCCTTCAATATTTCTTGTTTCCTTGCCCTTGGCCACCAAAGTGCCCGCTCCGGTGGGCGTGAAAAATGCCGGAATGCCCGCGCCCCCAGCTCGCACGCGCTCGGCCAGAGTGCCCTGAGGCACGAGCTCCACCTCTAGCTCACCCGAAAGCAAAAGACGTTCAAAGGTGGCATTCTCTCCCACATAGGAAGAAACCATTTTTTTCACCTGCTTCTTCGCAAAAAGAAGCCCGATGCCGTAATTATCCACGCCGGCGTTATTGGACACGCAAGTGAGGCTCTTCACCCCACTCTCCACCAATGCCTTAATCAGGTTTTCGGGAATGCCGCAGAGACCAAATCCGCCGAGAAGGATGGTGGACCCATCTTTCACGTCGGCCACGGCCTCCTTGGCGCTGGAAAAAATTTTGACCGCCATCTTAGGCGCGCTCCACGATCATCGCGATGCCTTCACCGCCGCCAATGCAGAGCGAAGCCATGCCGCGCTTGGCATTCCTGGCCTCCATGGCGTAGAGCAAGGTGGTGAGAATGCGCGCTCCGCTGGCGCCGATCGGATGGCCGAGCGAGATGCCGCCTCCGTTCACGTTCAGCTTACTTTCTTCGATTTCCACTCCTTTGGCGGCAGCGAGAGCCACCACGGCAAAAGCCTCATTCACTTCCCAAAGATCAATGTCGCTTGGCTTGAGGTTGGCTTTGGCCAAGGCCTTTTTCATCGCCTCCACGGGGGCAGTGGTGAACCACTCTGGTGCCTGGCTATGAATTGCGCACGAAAGGATGCGGGCCATTGGCTTCAGACCGTGCTTGTCGGCGAACTCCCGGCTGGTCACGATCATGGCCGCAGCGCCATCGTTGATGGTGGAAGCATTAGCAGCAGTGATGGTTCCCTCTTTTTCAAACACAGGCTTTAGGCTGGCCATCTTGGCGAAGTCTGCCTTTCCGGGGCCTTCATCGGTGTCGAAAAGAAGGGGATCGCCCTTTTTTTGCGGGATCGAGACGGGCGCGATCTCTTTCTTGAAAGCTCCCGTCTTGATCGCGTTTTGTGCGCGCTCGAAGCTTTGTTTCGCAAATCGATCCTGTTCCTCACGCGTAAACTTAAATTCCTTCACACATTTTTCAGCGGCATTGCCCATATGAAAATTGTTGTATACGTCCCACAAACCGTCGTGCACCATCGAATCAATGAATTTCTTCTCGCCCATGCGAAAGCCCGTGCGCGCTTCGGGCACGAGGTAAGGCGTCAAGCTCATATTCTCCATCCCGCCAGCCACCACGCATTGGCTCTCGCCTGTGAGGATGGCGTTGCGGGCGAGATTCACGGCCTGCATGCCAGATCCACATACTTTATTTATGGTCGTGGCCCCCGCCGATTGCGGCACACCCGCAAAAATCGCGGCCTGACGAGCCGGGGCCTGACCTTCTCCCGCAGCGAGCACATTGCCCATGATCACTTGGTCCACCAAGGAAGGATCCAGCTTCGCGCGCTCTAAAGCCGCCTTGATAGCGGTAGCGCCTAAGCGCGGAGCGGGTACCGACGCGAGAGCTCCTAGAAAACTGCCGATCGCGGTTCGCGCGGCCGAAACAATCACCACTTCTTTGCTGACACTCATGAATATACTCCCTGCGTTATGGGCCAAATTTCGAGATATGTTTTTTTCCTCCAGCTGGAGTACAAAGTCAACCAAGCACCCTTGAGGAGGGCACCCATGGTCTCACAAATCCTTCTTTTGCTCCTGACGTCCTGGCTATTCGCCGCCACTAAGCGCCCTTTATGACAAAGCTAGTAGTAAAACACACCACGCTCTGTTTTCTTTTTTCCGAAAATGCCCTTTTGATGATCTTGAAAAAGCGCGGGCAAGGAGCGGGAAAGTGGAATGTGCCCGGAGGAAAAATTGCAGAAGGAGAATCCGCTCTGGCCGGTGCCATTCGTGAGACAGAGGAAGAGACGGGCCTGCGTCCCACAGATCTCATGGAACTAGGCCGCCTAGAGTTTTCTTTCCCCGAAGGAAATTCTTGGGACAATCATTGTTCTGTATTTGTGAGCCGCAACTTCTCCGGAGATTTAGTTGCAGAAAATGAAGAATGTAGCGCCACATGGGTGCCTATAGATGAAATTCCCTTTGATAAAATGTGGGAGAGCGACCGCATTTGGGTGCCCCTGGTCCTGGCAGGGAAAAAATTCCATCGTGCCTATGTTTTTGATGCGAAAGACCGGATGACTAGCGAAACGGATTTTTTGCGAATATAGGAATTGGGTCACTACATGATAGTAGTAGCATTGCTAACCGATAACATTTCCAAGAGGAATTTTAGACATGGGCCGTGATTCTTTAGACGATATTCCCTCCAAAGTCATATTCTGGGGGGGAACAGGTCAGGCGAGGGTCTTACGCCCAATCATCGAAAGCTATGGCTCAGAAGTGCTAGCGCTATTTGATGACACGCCTGGACTGGCCTCTCCCTTTAAAGACATTCCTCTTTACCATGGAAAAAATGGATTTCTGCGATGGCTGAAAGAGCAAGAAGCGGCGCCCTTGGGTTTCTGTATCGCCATTGGAAATCCGCATGGACGCATCCGAATGGCATTGCACGAATTCCTATGTGAGCATGGCCTCCTCCCAACCATCGTGGTTCATAAGTCAGCCATTATTGAAAAAAACGCGGTGCTGGGACTAGGCACCCAAGTAATGGCCGGAGCAGTCGTCGGGGCAGAGGCGATAGTTGGTAGGCAATGCATCATCAACACCAAGGCCAGCGTAGACCATGAATGCATTCTTGCCGATGGAACGGAGGTCGGGCCTGGCGGCACCTTATGTGGTCTGGTACGCACCGAAGTCAATGCCTGGATTTGTGCTGGTGCCACTGTGCTGCCGCGAATTTTTATTGGTGAAAATGCCATCGTGGGAGCAGGAGCCTTGGTGACCCACAATATTCCCAAAGACACCGTCCATGTGGGAGTGCCCGCCAGAGAAGTGCCCAGAAATAGTTCTTTGCCTTCTATCTGATTACTGGCCTTCTCGGCGCGTCATTTATGGTATAGCTAGCCTCCGATGAGCCAATTCTTACCATTTTTCTTATTTACCTTACTGACCCCCGCCCCCGTCCTAAGCCCAGTCTCCCTAGATGTTCATGTGCATGCCTCGAACCTGGAAAAACCGGATGCCTTGGCGGAATTCGAGCAACTGATGGCGGAGGGACTCAACAGTAAATTCATTCTCCTCTCGCCTTCTTATCTCATCGGGACAGATGTGCATTTCACGAAAATGAATCTCCCCAAGGATTTAGAAAATCCGGCGACACTCGCGCGCTTCTATAATGAGCAGACCTCTAAGATTGCCACTCGTTATGCGGATCGCATCCAAGGCGCTTGCGGACTGCGCCCCTTTCACACTGATGCGACGGTCATGGCCGTGACCGAAGAATGCCTTGACCTGCCCAATATGAAAGGCCTGAAAGTGCGCATGCCCTCCGGCGCTCTCTTGGTGGATCCGAATATTCTGCAAAATATCCGCGCGATCTTAGACCGCGTAGAAAATAAGGTGAAATTCGTGCTCATCCACCTGGCCACCTACGAACACAGCCGCCGAGATTCCACTAGCCCCGACTATCCCCAATGGCTTCAGCAAGATTATGCGGAGATCGACAAAGTGGTGGAGCTCATGGCGCAGTACCCGCACATTTCCTTTATTATCGCCCACAATGCCTTTGGACCCTTAATGGTGCAGCGACTGGCTTCCCAGGCACGAGCTAGAGGGATTCAAAATCACTGGGTAGAGACCTCCCATATTCTGGTTGTGAAACGAGAGTCTTATCGAGAGAGTCCGGAGGCGCTGCGTGCTTATGATCGCGATACAGTAGCGGCCTGGCGAGATCTTGGAATCGAACGTGTGCTCTTCGGCTCCGACCGCGGCGTGGGTGGAGGCGCTTACCTTGGACCCGAAGAATTCCTCGAAGAAAAACAATCCGTGCAAGAAAACTCCTTTTTGCTTCCCGGGGAGCTGGAGAAAATCCTGTACTCGAATGGAATGAGATTCTGGGAAAGTGTGCAGTAGGTAGAGAGCGCTTGTTTGGTTGGCGCGATGCTTCGTGGTGCGCAGTGGGTGAGACGTAAGATACTGGCGTGGTGACCGGGAAGCGGCAAGTGCAGAGTCCGGGGGCTGCTTGAGTGCTTGGCGCGCCGCTTCGTGGTGCGCACTGGGTGATATAAATATTTATTATTGTATTTTCTTTTAGCGTGAAATTTTATTTGACAGAGAGTTTTCGGGGAAAGGTGCATTTTCCGCCTCCTTTGGGAGAACGTGATTCTACGAGCGTTTACGCGAAAGCTTTTGCTCGAGGGAGTGCGCTGGGAGGAAAGCCCGTGAGGGGGATGCCGCTTCTTTTTCACTCCTCTCTTGAGCTTCCTCAGGGCCCTCCCATTTCACCTAGAAACCCATGATAGTGTGCCCTCCGAACTAATTGTCGGAGGCCCCTTTATGCAGCTAAAACAAAAGTCCAACCAAACCCTTCTCCTCGAACTCAAAGAATGCGTGCGCGTGGAAAAACAATCCACCGTGGCGGTGCTCGAATACTTATTCGAAGTCAATCGCCGCAGGCTCTATCTAGAGGAGAATGAAACCTCGCTCTTTGCTTTCTGCATCAACTCTCTTAAGTATTCCGAACCAGAAGCAAACTTAAGAATCCAAGCCGTACGTGCCATGAAGGATGTGCCGGAAATCTTAAACGACATCAACGAAGGAAAGATCAACTTAACCAATGTAGCTCGTGCCCAACGGCATTTTCGCCAGCAAGAAGCCCAAGACAAACCCCTCACCCCCGAGGAGAAAAAGGAAGTGCTGAATGGACTTCAGAATTGCTCTACACGTGAGGCCGAGAAAAAGTTAGACGATCTCTTTTGCTCGGATAAGAAAAGAAGGCTCGAGTTCTACGCCAGCCCGGAACTAGTCGAAAAGCTAGACAAGCTAAAAGGCCTGCTCGCGCACGAGAACTATTCCGGAGACCTAGCCGTGCTGGTCGAGCTCCTGGCCGATAAAGCCCTCAAGCAATTTGAGAAGAAAAACGAGCCCAAAGCCGACGCGCCGCCTCAAGGTGCGCACTCGGTAGAGGAAGAGTCCTCAGCCGCCTCCTCCTCACGCTATATCCCCGCAGAAACGAGAAGAAGGGTGTGGAAGGAAGCCGGAGGCAGATGCGAGCACTTCCAAAACGGCAAGCGCTGCAAGAGCACCCATGCCCTAGAAATTGACCACATTGTGCTCTTTGCCCAAGGAGGCACCCATGAACGAGAGAATCTCCGCCTCCTCTGCGCGGTTCACAACAAAGCGCGCGCTCGCGGAGACACGCCTTAACTCCGCCCGCCG
>JAKFYM010000266.1 GCA_021730855.1 Bdellovibrionales bacterium | reverse complement strand
GGTTTCTGGGTCCCCAGGTGAGTTTATTGATGCTGAAATCCTGCTTAGCCGGATTTTTTCTTTTCGTGGCGGAGTCTTCGTTCGTCTGGATTTTCCAGGGATTTCTGTTGGCGATTCATCTTGTTCCTGAGTCCGAAACTCTGCTTCCCCCTTGGTATCCAAGAACTTTAGTTCCGGCACTAGCGGCTTTGGCAATCTTCGGCTTCGTGCGGGCATTCGCCAACCTCATAAAGTCCTATTTGGCGGGTATCACCCATGAAATTTTCATCATGCAGCAACGGATGCGCTTGTTCTCTTACGCACTGGAGAATGCCGGGCGGATTTCGAGTCATGAAGTGCTGCATGTTTTCTCCGAAAGAATTCCGCAGGCAGGAATGGTGGTAAATTTCCTCTCCCACCTCATTCTCACCTCCACCACGGCGGGCTTGCTTTTGCTTTTAGGCTTTCGGCTGGCTCCGATCGAGATGTCGGTTGGCCTGGCTCTACTCGCGCTCTTGCTCCTGCCGATGCGCGTACTGAATAAGTGGATAGATGAATCGGGCCCCGCCATCGTGAAGGAATCACAGAGCGCCAGCCGCACGCTCTTGCAAGGGCTGCGGCATAACTTCTTTCTAAAAATCTATGGCCTCATTCCCCAGACGGTCGACCGCGGCCATACCAGCTTGTATCTCTACCAGCAGCACTACCGCAGGTACTATTTCATCTTTTCCGTGAAGAATGCCCTTCCGGCGGCCATGGGGGTCTTAATTATCGCGTTTATCTCCTTCCTGAGCGTGCGTTATACGCAGACGCCTGGCGTGAAATTGATGTCATTCTTTTATATTTTTCTCCGTCTCACCCAGATCTCGAGCGAGGCCACCACCACCTTCACGCATTTGCGTTTACAGGCGTTTGGCTTTCGCCAGCTTTTTGGTTGGTATGAAGCCAGCATCATGGCTGAACAAGAGAAGCCCAAGAGCATTGCGCCCGATCAGAGCGTGCGCGAGGAGCTCGAGGCGGGACGCCTACGCATAGAGGCTTCCAATCTTGGGTTTCACTATGGGAAAGTTCCCATCTTTCAAGACGTTTCTTTTGTGCTCGAGCGGGGAGATGTGCTTGTGGTTCAGGGGGAGTCTGGCTCAGGAAAAAGCACCTTGCTCACCCTCCTGCTCGGGCTGAATAGCCCCACCTCAGGCCGGCTATGCATCAATAGTCGCGAGGCGAGCGAGGTGGGTTCCGTGCTTTCCGATTTCATTGGCTATGTGGGCCCGGAGCCTTATTTGCTGCCCGGTACAGTGCGTGAGAATTTACTCTATGGCCATCCCAATGCGCAGGTGAGTGAGGTGGAAATCTGGTTGGCTCTCGAGAAAGCGCAGTTGGCGGGCGTGATCCGCGGCTTGCCTCAAGGGTTGGAAGAAAGCCTGCATGAGCTCACCCAGCTTTCCACGGGGCAGAAACAGCGCCTGGCAATCGCCCGCGCGCTTTTGCGCCGGCCGAAGCTGCTCTTGCTTGATGAAGCCTCCGCAAATCTAGATCAGGCTACAGAGCGCAGTTTGCTAGAATCTCTGCGCCCCTTGTTTCCGGATTTGGTCACCGTGATCGTGAGCCACAAGGAAACCTTCAATGAGATCGCCACCCGGCAGGTTTTTTTAGGCCCGGGTCAAAAGGGCGCCTAGGTCCTTATTGAGACCAGATAGGAGCGATCTCCCCTGGGTAGATCAGGCGCATCGGTAACGACGCTTTTCGGCCGCGTTCGGCGTTTCGTAGGGAGAAGTAACTGTAGCTTTCCCTTTCTTCGGGGGAAAGTTCCGTGGACACGCGGATTTTCCCGTAGGACCAAGCCACATAGCTTTTTTCCTGGGAGCCTAAGGCGGCGAGATTCCGATCCACGTAGGCCTGAAAGGTTTCCCAGGCAGGCACCTGCGGGCGTGGGTAGACGAAAGCACTCTCACTGTCCTTCGCGAGCTGAGCCAGCATCTGGAGCTCATGATCGACGCTCAGCTTCGACAAAGCAAAACCGTGCTTCTCCAGCATTTTCTGCAAAGAGCTAGGGGAGAACTCGTTGGTGTGTACGGAGCTGTGGAAGATCTCTAGTAAGTGACTGTGAAACACATTGGGGACGGCGATATAAATCATCCCCCCTGGATTCAGGAGGGCCTTGGCTTTCGCAAAAAAGACATTGGGATCAAAAAGGTGCTCCAGCACATGATGGATGAGGATGAGGTCGAATTTTCTTTCGAACGTTCCCTCTGACAATTCTTCCAGCGGCACATTTTTAACCCGCACGCCTAGCTGGGCTGCGGCCCGGGCACGATGTGGAGTGGCCTCTAAACCAAAAGTGTGGGCACCGAGCTGCACAAATTTGTGCAGCGTCTTGCCGAATCCACAACCCACTTCCAGCACTGACTTCCCGCGGAACGAGCGCCGAGAAAGCTCAAAGCGCTCGCAAAAGGCCACCACTTTATTCAGGGAGGCCAGGCTCACGCCACGATTTTTAAAGAGAGAATTCTCCGCCACCGTTTCCACGGCCCCTTGTAATTTGTGCAGCTGGGCTTTGGCTCTGGCGCGCATCCCCTCGGAGGATTCCACTCCTGTCTTCCAGTTGTCTTTGTACAAGGACGCATACCAGGCTTGATTGGGTCGGCGCTCTAGATAGACATGCACGCAGGCTTCACAGCAGCGGGTGCGGAGCGAGGCTGTTTTGCTGCCTGCCAATTCTCCTAGTACTTTTGTGTTCTCCAGGGATTCACAGACGGGGCAGGGGAGGTTCTCCACAAAAGCCGAGGCTGGCACTAGCACAGACGTGATGGAGGAGACACGGCATTCTTTTACTTCTAAGGGAAAAAAATTTGTCATTTCCATTCCACCCGGGGGCTAACGGAGGTGTAGGCGGCGGAAAAAAGAAAGCGCGGCTTCTTTTTCGGTTTTTCCCCCTTATGAAAGCAGGCCATGGTGTCTACCAACACCAGCTCTCCTACCGGTCCCATTCTTTTCACCCAAAATTCCTCGGGAATATAGCTCGCCATTTCCTCGTCATTGAGGCGGCGGTTCGTGGCATAACGGCGAAATCTTCCGAACAAGCCATAGATCTTTTTGCTGTGCTGAGCTGGGATAAAGGTGAATGGGCCTTTTTCTTCGGTGACTTCATCTAGGTGCAGAAAAATTTTTATCCCACGGAAATCGTCAGGATCGCGATGCCAAAGCTGGGTGGTAGTGGCCTCGCCCTCGAGCGGAATGTCTAGCCATACATATTTTTCATAGAGCCGGGCTTTGACGCCAAGATAGCGTTCCACGATGGCGATCAGGGCGGGCTGGTTGGCAAAAGCGGTAAAGAGGTCGGGCCCGGGAGCGGGGTCTACTAAATCGAGTTTGTAGGGATTGGGGCCATCTGCTTTCTTCTTTTTCAGGGCCTCCAGGTCACTTGTCTCAAGCAAGCGATGAGCCGCGGCACTCATCTCTGCAAAATCCCTGAGGCCTAGGGTCTTCACGTTGGAGGCAAGGTATTTTGTGGCTTCGGGTATTTCTGCGATCGCGTGGGAGATGGCGGTGGGTTGAATAGATTCCGCACTGGAGCTGGAGACAAGACGGCGCCAGAAAAAGCACATTAGCTGCTCAAAAGGCCAGTTTGCGATATGTGCTCCAAGCAAATACTGGGATTTGTCAAAAGTGGTGATCGCCAGTCTCCTGAGGGAAAGCATAAAAATTCTTACCATAGGAAGAAGCCCGCTGCCTATGTGAGCTCACTAGATTCCAAGATTGAGGCAGGAGCAAAGAGGGCTGACGACGCATGGGGTCGATGGACGCCAATGGAGACAATTCCGCTCTTATTTGGCGGCCTCGAACGCGTGGGAAACCTATTGCGATTGCCCCTTAATATTGCCATAACAGTAGAAACGAAAAAGGCGTCGCCGCAAATGTCTGACGCGAAAGGATTTAAGGGAATTTATGGGATATCAAGTTGACCGCCCAAACGCCAAATGCACCCTCATTGCCGAAATTGGTATCAATCACAATGGCGATCTTGCCATCGCCAAAAAACTCATCGACATGGCGAAGGAGTTTCGCTGCGATTACGTAAAATTCCAGAAGCGCGATATCAACGTTGTGTACACCCAAGAGTTGCTCGCGCAGACGCGGGAGAGCCCCTGGGGCACCACGCAGCGCCAGCAGAAAGAAGGCTTGGAGTTTGGGCTAGCGCAGTACAAAGAGATCGATGCTTACTGCAAAAAAGTGGGCATTGGTTGGTTTGCTTCTGCTTGGGATTTGAACAGCCAGAAATTCCTCCGACAGTTCGAATGCGATCGCAATAAAATCGCTTCCGCCATGCTCACCCATCTCTCTTTCCTCGAAGAAGTGGCTTCGGAAGGCAAACACACCTATATTTCCACTGGCATGGCCACCTATGACAATATCGACAAGGCCGTGAATATCTTCGAACAAAAGAAATGTAAATTCACTCTGCTTCACACGATTTCTGTTTACCCCTGCGCTGAGAACCAAACCAATATCGCGGTAATGCTGGCCTTGAAAGAGCGCTACAAGTGCCCGGTAGGTTATAGTGGCCACGAAGCGGGCATTCTTCCCTCGGTGTTAGCGGCAGCTCTGGGGGCTTCGGCGATCGAGCGGCATATCACTCTCGACCGCGCCATGTATGGAAGTGACCAAGCGGCTTCCCTCGAGCGCCGCGGCCTGGAAATCCTCGCTGGTTTTGTGCATGGTTTTGAGGGCGCTTACGGCGACGGCGTGAAGACGTTCGACGAAGGTGAGCGGGGCGTTGCCAAGAAACTCCGTTACTTCGAGTGAGCGGCGATGCTGCCCGTCGGCTTCATCCAGGGACGTCTATCTCCCAAGCCCAGTGATCGCATCCAAGCTTTCCCTCGCCAGTCTTGGCGGGAGGAATTCTCCCTGGCTCGTGAATGTGGTTTTGACTGCATCGAGCTGATCCACGACGAGCTTTATTTAGAGGACAATCCTCTGGAAACGAAAGAGGGCCAGGCAGAACTCCGGACTCTTGCGCAGAAGTTCCAGATCCGGATTGGATCCATTTGCGCCGACTATTTCATGGTGCGTCCGCTGGTGGAGAACGTGGAAGTGGCCATGCGGCTCTTGCAAACCTCGAAAGATATCGGCTGTGACCTAGTGGAATTTCCTTTTGTCGATTCTTCTTCTTTGCTTCGGCAAAAAGAAGATCCCAAGCTCCAGCGTGTGCTTTCCGACCTCGCCTCCGAGGCCGCGCGCCTTGGCCTAAGAATCGCCATTGAAACTGATCTGCCCCCCGTTGCCTTCCGGGATTATCTGCAGCAACTGCCAGAGAATGTGGGCGCAAATCTAGATTTGGGAAATTCCGCCGCGCTGGGTTTTGACGTGCGCTCAGAATGCCGAGCCTTTGGCGAACGCATCTTCAACGTGCACATCAAGGATCGATTGTTGGGTGGCACCACCGTACCGTTGCTCAGCGGAAATACCGATTTCTCCCGTGCCTTTGCCGCCCTTGCGGAATGCCGTTATCGAGGCGATTTGGTGCTGCAGACGGCGCCGGACCCTGACTATGTGGGCGTGGCCAAAAAATACCTGCGCATGACCAAAGACTGGTCGGCCGCCCTATGAAGCTCGGTCTAGAAAAACGCAAGGTTCTGGTGGCGGGCTCTTCGCGCGGATTTGGTTTTTGCCTGGCGGAGCTGTTTGCTGCTGAGGGCGCTGAGGTTTGGCTCACGGGTCGTGAAGAGGCTAGCCTGCAGGCGGCGGCCGCGCGACTCGAGGGCGTGCCCTATACCGTGGCGGACCTAGAGACTGATTCCGGGCGGGACAAGGTGATGCGGGAGCTCAAAGAGCGCTGGGAAAGCCTCGACATTCTGGTTCTGAACATAGGCAGTGGAAAGTCCACCCAAGGGGGAACCGAAGGCGAAGCTGCGGAGTGGAATCGGATGTGGAACCTGAATTTTTTCACCCATGTGGATCTTTTGCGGCGGTTGCGCCCGCTTATGGGCAAGGGATCTGCCGTAGTTGGTTTGTCGTCGATCGCGGCTAGTCACCGCCTGCCGGCTCCTCCTGCTTATTCCGGGGCTAAGGCTGCGCTCGAGAATTTTTGCCTGAACGTTTCGGCGGAACTAGCCAAAGCGGGTATTCGCTACAATTTAGTCTCTCCCGGAAATATCCTCACGCCTGGGGGCCGTTGGGAAGAGCGAAAGCAACAGGATCCTGCGGGAGTGGAAAAATACATCCAAGAAAATGTTCCCCTAGGCCGTTTTGCCACTCCCGAAGAAGTGGCCAATGTCGTTTTATTTCTAGCCTCTGCGCGGGCGAGCTTCTGCACAGGGGCTATATTTCGTGTGGACGGCGGGCAGAGCGCCCATACCTGAGGATTTTTTATGCCAAGCATCCAAGAACTCTTTCACCTGAATGGCCGCCGTGCCGTGATCACCGGCGGTGCCGGATTTCTCGGCCGTCAGCATGCCCGAGCCCTGCTCGAAGCCGGGGCCGAGGTGGCGCTTTGGGATTTTTCTGAGAAACTATTGCCCCCAGCTCTCGAGGAGTTGCAAAAAGATTTTGGCGCGAAAGTCAGCGGACTCTCTGTGGACATCACGAACAAGTCGAGCCTCACCATGGCCGTGGATTCCTTGCACAAGGGCGGGCAATCGCTCGACATCCTCGTCAACAACGCCAGCATGACGGTGGCCCAGGCCCAAGGAAAATATTTTGAGCCCTTCGAGTCATATCCGGTGGAGCTCTGGGAGATGGCCCTACGAACGAACCTTACGGGTATTTTCCTCGTCACCCAATCGCTTGCGCCCCTGCTGCTCAAATCGGGCAATGCCTCGATCATCAATATCGCTTCCGATGTGGGGGTGATCAGCCCTGATCATCGCATCTACCAGCCTAATGCGGAGCGCGCTTATGAGGGAGTGCCCTTCAACAGCCCACTCTCCTATGCCACGAGCAAAGCAGCCATCATCCACATGACGAAATTTTGGGCCACTTACTGGGCAAGGGCTGGGGTGCGCGTGAACGCGATTTCGCCAGCCGGGGTGGAGAACAGCCAGAATCCTGCGTTCATGCGTGAGCTTGTGGACCGCATTCCTATGGGCCGCATGGCCAAGCCCCATGAGCTCAAAGGGGCGATTGTCTTTTTGGCTTCGGATGCTTCCTCGTTTGTGACCGGCACGAATTTGATGGTGGATGGGGGCCGCACCATATGGTGAAACTCGTCGTCTACGACTTCGACGGCGTTCTCACAGACAACCGCGTTTGGGTAAGCCAAGATGCCCAGGAATCTGTGGCCTGTAACCGTGCCGATGGTCTGTGGATTAACGAAATTCGCAAGCTTGGCATTGGGCAGATGATTCTTTCCACCGAGACCAATCCCGTGGTGCAAGCTAGGGCAAAAAAAATCGGTCTGCCGGTGATTCAGGGAGTGGAGGATAAGCTCGCTGTCCTGCGCGCGCATTTGGCCAAAGAGGGATTGAGTTTCTCCGACATCTGCTACGTGGGCAATGATTGCAACGACCTTGCCTGCCTTGAGGCGGCTGGGGTGAGCATGGCCCCTTTGGACAGTCATCCCGAGGTCTTGCGCGTGGCGCGGGTGCCGCTAGCGGCTATGGGCGGAGCGGGCGTGGTTCGGCATGTGCACGATTGGCTAAAGCGGGCTCAAATAAAAACTTCTGAGGCTCGGGCCGGAAAGGCCGTTGATCTCCTACGCCTTGCTCTCCAGCGCCAAAACGAACTTTTAGAGGATGGCTCTATCGTGGCAGCTCTCGAAGAAGCGGCCGAGGCTTGCCGACATGCTCTAACCGAGGGGCGGAAGGTGATTTTTGCCGGGCTCGGCGCCAATGCTCCCATCGCTTCGCTCCTGGCCGAAGCGTTCACGAAAAGATTTCCCCGCCCCACTTTGACGGCCCTTGCTCTAGGGCGTGCAGCAAGCCTGGCGCAGGAGGTGAGTACTTTCGGTGGGTCTGGGGATGTGCTGATCGTGCTCGCCTCGGAGGAGGAAGCTCCGGCCCTAGGAACTACCTTGCGGGCGTCCTTCGAGCGGAAGCTGCGGGCCTTTGTCTGGTCGAGCGTGCCGAGCTCTTTTGCTTCCACCTTGCTTTTGCCAGAGGCCGCAGAGCCCCAGGAGAGCTTTCTGCTGCTCGGGAATGTGCTCGTGCAGTTGGTGGAGGGCGGCCATGCCTAAAGTGGTGATGATCCTGCAGGCACGCATGGGCTCCACGCGTCTCCCCGGAAAATCGCTCTTTGACCTTGCCGGCGCTCCCCTGGTGGGCCGCATCTTGGAGCGGGTGAAGCGTTGCCAGGCCCTGGACGCGATTGTGTTGGCCACGAGCACGCTCCCCGAAAATGATCCTCTAGCGCGCCTGGCCCTCGACTATGGAGTGCATACCTTTCGCGGTTCGGAAACCGACCTCCTGGACCGCTACTACCAAGCCGCGTGCGCGCATCAGGCGGAGGTGGTGGTGCGCTTGCCGGCCGACAATCCAGTGCCTGAGCCTGCCGAGATCGACCGCATCGTGCGCTTCCACAAGCCCGGGCATTTTTCCTCCAACTTGGCGCAAGTCTTTGGGAACGGCTATCCAGACGGGATCGGCTCCGAGGTGTTTGACCTCCAATCCCTGGAATATGCCTGGAAACATCATTTTGATCCCCAGCAGCGGGAACATGTGCACTTGAGTTTCTTTAACTACCAGACGCAGGAGGCCGTGGACCCCAAACGCGTGCCCGTGGCCACCCTTCCCTGCCCCGCAGAATTTCGCCGGCCAGATCTGGTTCTGGATGTTAATACTAGGGCGCAGTACGATTTTATCCGGGCCCTCTATGAGGCGCTGTACCCGAAGAAGCCCAACTTTCACATCACGGATATTATCGACTGGTACGACAACACCTATAGGAAAGAGCAACGATGAATAAGTCCGGCAGAGTGGTTTTTTTCAACGGAGAGTTTGTTCCCGAGAGCGAAGCCAAGATCTCGATCTATGATTCAGCCCTGATGTTTGGCGACATGGTGTTCGAAATGACCCGCTCTTTCAACGGCAAGCAATTCAAGCTGCGCGAGCATATCGAGCGGCTCTATGCCTCGATGAAGGTGCTCCGGATCACGGTGCCCATGAGCATGGACGAAATGGAAAAAGCCGTCTATGAAA
>JAKFYM010000069.1 GCA_021730855.1 Bdellovibrionales bacterium | reverse complement strand
GGCTAGTCGCTTCGATGAGCAAACCACCCTAGTCCTCACGGTGGGACTGCTCGGGGGCTTCACCACTTTTTCCGCCTTCAGTGCCGAGACCTTGGTTTTTTTGCGCGAGGGACGGTTGTGGTTTGCGCTTCTCTACGTGCTAGGGATGGTGGTGTTGGGATTGTTGGCGTCGGGAGCGGGGTTTTGGTTGGGGCGCGTGACGGGGGAGTGAGTGCGACAGGCCGGAGAGGCCGCGCCCCACTCACTCCCTAGACGAGCACCGGCTTAGTGAGATAAGACGCTGAGCATGAAAGTCTCTCTCCTCCAGCCCATGCATAGCAGCCGCATCGTTCACCATGCCGATGCGCTCGAATGGCTTAGGAAACAAGAGACACTTGCGGGCTGCTCTTTCATCACCTCACTTCCGGACTTCACCGAATTTCCGCATCTTAGCCTAGAGGAGTGGAAGCAATGGTTCGTGAGTGCGGCCCAGCTCGTGCTTTCCCGCTGCCCGGAAAACGGGGTGGTGATTTTCTACCAGCGCGATAGTAAAAAGGACGGCGTCTGGATCGATAAAGGCTACCTCTGCCAGAAAGCCGCCGAGCATAGTGGCCACGCGCTGCTCTGGCACAAAATCATTTGCCGTGCGCCTCCGGGAAATGTGACCTTCGGGCGTCCCGCCTATTCGCATCTCTTGTGTTTTTCCAAAGGCCTGCGCGCCGACCTGAGCAAGTCCACCGTGGACGTGCTTCCGCAAGCCGGCGCCGTGACCTGGACACGCGGGATGGGCGTGAACGCCTGCACCCTAGCCTGCCGCTTTGTGCTCGAGCATACCGAGACGCGTACGGTGGTGGATCCTTTCTGCGGGCACGGCACGGTGCTGGCAGTGGCCAATGAATTGGGTTTAGCTGCGGTGGGCGTGGAGCTCAGCCGCAAGCGCGCGGAAAAAGCGCAGGAGCTGGCCATGAAAGATTTGCGGAAGACGCCGGCAGGGCAGTGCGAGGCTTAGGGATTTCCCGAACTAACTTTGGCAAGTTCTATAGAACCAATTGCCTTCCACTGGAAGTTTTTGTCGAGCCCCATCACGGGGACGGTGACTTTTTCTCCTACTTTCATGCCCGATCTGAACCGGATTGCGTAGGTGCTCACAAAGGGAAGTTCGGGAGTAATAGAGTTCGACCATACGAGCTGAATTTCTTGACCGTCAGTCCCTATGTATTCATAGGAAAATTCTGCATTCATGCTGTCTTTAGGCGATTTCATCGCCAGACGGCTCGTTCCAGATTTTTCGGGATCCATGAGCAATAAAGAGAGAGTGAACGTCTGGTGGCTATTGAGTTCGCGAACTTCGTAGGTCATCTGCCCGCTATATTGCCCCAAGGCTTCGTACAATACGGCCGGGTCAAAACGCTCGGGTAGGGCAAAGGTGTCGTCTAGCTTGCCCACGCGCCAGTATTCCGATTCATTTTTCAGAAACTGATTTTCTTTTTCCTTCTGCAGGCTGGTCCAAAGGCTAATATCTTCCTGGGTGAGTTCCTCGAGCATACGTCTTTTTGCAGGTGGGAGGGACTCTAAGGCAGAAGGCGGCTTAGAAGTGATCTGTGTGCCGGCCTTGCCTTCGGCAGCATGGGCAGCCATAGCGCCAAGAGGTGGTCTTTCTTCCGCTGGCTTTGTTTGGGCTGGGGTCGTGGCCGGATTGGATTCTGCACCGGAAAATTTTAGGAAATATCCCGTTCCAAAAGCCAACAGGATCAATAGAATTATTCTCATGCGATTGGCCTTTTACCATTTTCACTTCTCCAGAGCAAAATAAAATGCCTCGTGAACTAAATAAAAATTGGCGAAAAGAAATCGAGTCACTGCCGATTTTTGCGGGTTGGGAATTTACCCCCAAGCAGCTGCTCCGCCGCCTGCCCCATGGTTCCATAGGGGAAGTGACTCTAAAAGACGGCAGCCCGGCCATCCTAAAGCTGAGTCCCACCATTGCCGCCGAACAAGCCTGGTACCAAATGGACTTTGCTTCAGCCGCGCGAGTGATTGCCTCCGCGCCCGGGGCCTTGCTCTTGGAAAAGTTAGGTCCCTCGCTAAAAGAGCGGCCGGAGGATTACGCCACCGAAATCATCGCTCGAACCATCGCGCAGCTACGGCCTAAGTCTATAGCCTCCCCCCCTTTCCCCTTTCTGAAAGATTTGGCCCACGACCTACAGGCGCTAAATGGCCTGATGCCAGCTAGGCACCTCGCCAGTGCCCACTCGATCTTGCAGATCCCCGGCACCCATGTCCTCCATGGGGATCTCCACCACGACAATATCTTGGCTTCCGGAGCGGAGTGGAGGGTGATCGACCCGCATGGCTATCTTGGTCCGCCTGCTTTTGAGCTGGCCGCGATGGTGCGAAATCCGCTAGATGCCTTTCCTCCAGGGCCTTTGGACAAAATCCTCAAGCGGCGGATAGAGATCTTAAGCCATCACCTGCCTTTTCCGGTGGATGAAATCCGCGCCTGGGCATTTGCCGGTAACCTGCTCTCGGCCGCCTGGATGGTTAGTGACGGGCAAAAAATCCCTAGCCACCAGCTCGCTATCTGTGACTATCTCGCCCCCTAGGCGAACATTGTCTTGCCCCTGAGAGAGTGGTAAACGAACCCAAAAGGAGATCTCTATGTGTCCCTGCGGAAGCCAGCTTGAGTATTCCCACTGTTGCGCGCCCCTGATCGAGGGCCAGCGTCCGGCAGAAAGCCCCGAGGCTTTGATGCGTTCGCGCTACACTGCCTACACCAAAGGCGCCGTGGCCTATTTGAAAGAGACCCTGCTGCCCGGATCACGGGGCGACTTTAACGAGAAGGACGCCAAAGAGTGGGCCAAACAATCCGAATGGCTGGGCCTCGAGATCCTTTCCGCCAAGGGCGAGACCGTGGAGTTCGTGGCGAAGTACAAGACCCAGGGTAAGGTGCTCGAGCACCACGAGGTTTCGACCTTTAAGAAAAAAGATGGCCAGTGGTATTTTGTCGATGGTGAATCCCACGTACATGAAGAAGGCAAGGGCCACGAGCACCATCGCGAACCTCAGGCTCCCATTGTGCGAGAAGCCCCCAAGGTGGGCCGTAATGATCCTTGTGTCTGCGGCAGTGGGAAAAAATCCAAGAAGTGTTGTGCGGCCTAAGGGCCAGCGGCTCCCTTTGTTGTCCTACTCCACCAACAAATAAGTATGAATCACGTCCTCATGCCCGCGCCTTAGGTGCACGCGCACCTTTGCTCCGGGCCGCGCTTTGGCGAGCTTTTCTCCCACCTCACGAATGTCTCCCGGGCCGCGGATCGGTTGGCCATTCACCATTTCGATCACGTCGCCATCTTGCAGGCCAAAGTCCGGTAGCAAACAATTTTTACTGAATCCGCTCACTTCAATACCGGAGAAAAAACCGGTGCCAAAGGACGGCAAGGCCCGAAAGGTGGAGAGCTGAGCATAGGGATTCTTGACCCGCCGTTCGAGGGCCGCCTGGCTTACCTCAAAACGGGTACGCGAGACCTGCTCCACCATGGGGGGAAGTTTCTTGGCTTCTAAAGAGACAGGTAGGGCCATTAGGAGGCTGAGGAATAGGGTAAACATAGGTTCCTTTCGCAAAAGAGACATTTTCATCCTAACAAAGAGCCGCTTTTTTCCCATCTCTAAGGCCCGAGCTGATGGAAATGCGCGAGATGGGGCGCACAAAACATTCCACTCAAGATTATGAGAAGTGGCCTAGGAATCTCTCAATCCGTACAGGGATTTCTCCGAAAAGCCCTCTGGATGACTATCTTTCTACAATGGGTGGACGCGACGGGTTCCTGGTCTTTGAGACTGGTGAAATCGCTCTATGGGCTCCTGGAGGAGATTTCCATCGCGCTCGGCTCCGCCCTCGCTGGACGACAAAAGGGCGGGGGATTTCCGCTAAGCGAAACACTCAAACAAATTTATTTTACTGGGACGCAAGCGCTTCTCCCCACTTTTCTTATGGGCTTAGGAATCGGTCTCTTCGCCGGGCTCTACCAAAACGCTGATCTTCAGCTCCTGGGCGGCAACCAAGTGCTCGCGCGGATCTTGACCCAGCTTTCGGTCGAAGCCTTAGGCCCCTTGGTGATTTCTTTCCTGGTGATCGCTCGCTCGGGCACCGCCGTGGCCTCCGAGCTGGGCTCGATGCGAGTGAATCGCGAGATCGATGCTCTGAGGGTGATCTGCATCCATCCGTACGCATTTTTGATTTTCCCGCGCATTTTTGGCGGCAGCTTGGCAGTGGTTTGCCTAGGCTTTGTGTTTACTTTCATTCTCGTGCTCACCCACTGCCTAGCCATCTATTTTTCCGAGGGTGTGAGCCCGGTATTTTCCTTTGAGGCGCTCATCGAATTTTGGACGATCGGGTTTCTCTTCCTGCTTCTGCTCAAATATCTTTTTTCGGCCCTGCTGATTTTTTCCATCTCTTCGCGCCAGGGTTTGGCAGTGAGACGCAGTAGCTCTGAAGTGCCGCGGGCCACCTCTCAGGCGGTCTTG
Organism: Bdellovibrionales bacterium; assembly: GCA_021730855.1. Taxonomy (GTDB): domain Bacteria; phylum Bdellovibrionota; class UBA1018; order CAIPTA01; family CAIPTA01; genus JAKFYM01. Next base: position 4,667 of record JAKFYM010000069.1, on the reverse strand, counting down.
CAGTGCGTGCTTGCGGTCTTTGTGGTGCATAGTTTGATTTTTCTTTTGCAGAACTTAGAGTTTCTCGTCGGAGGCCACGGATGAAGTACCGCAGCCTCGAACTTCGTAACTTAAGTTTTAGCTACCAGGAAAAACCTCGGAAGATGGAAGACTATGTGTTTCAGAATCTAAGTTTCTCTTTGCCGCTCGAGACCACGGTTTGTTTCTCCGGTCCCGTGGGCGCGGGGAAAAATACCTTGCTGAAAATTCTGGCGGCTTTGGAGGAGCCCTTGAGCGGATCCTTCCTCGTGAATGGTCAGGATATTTTCGCGGAGGAGGAGCACGACCGCTTCGATTTCCGCCGGCATATGGGCTATGGATTTTCCCAAGGGGGGCTTTTGCAGAATCGTTCTGTGCGTGAGAATCTGGAGCTGGCTTTGGATTTCATGACCGATTTTTCAGAAGCGGAAACCGCGGAACGGGTGGACGAATACCTCGCACGATTTGAACTCACGCAGGTGCAAGAGGAGCGGCCGAGCCTCATCTCCGGGGGCATGCGTATGGCGGCTTGTCTAGCGCGCGCGTTTATCCACCACCCCGAACTTCTCCTGCTTAGCCATCCCACCAACGGGCTTGGCCAGTCCGCTCAGGAAAACCTGCTCGACCTCATCGCTGAGCACAGGAAGCAAAAAAACCTGCGCCATATTTTTCTGATTTCGGAAAACGAATCCTTTCTCAGGCAAATCGATCATCTAGAGTTGAACGTATATCCCGATAAATTGGAGGCGGCGTGAAAGTAAGCAAGATTGAAAGAGGCGCCGGCATTTTTGTCCTTGCTTGTTTTAGCGCCTGCCTTTTGAGCATCGGAATGATGGCCATGCGCCAGGGTTGGTTTGAGCGCCGGATGTCCTATGTCATCTACGCGCATTCCGCCACCGACCTGCGCGCCGGTACCAAGGTGGAAATGAGCGGTCTTCCCGTGGGAAAGATCACCGACGTGACCCTGAACCCCCAGCGCCGCATCCAAATCACCTTGGCCGTGCGCCGGCGCTACGCGCAGCAAATCACTATTGGCACCCAAGCCCGCATCTTACGGCCGTTTATCGTGGGGGAAAAATCCATTGAACTGCTGCCGGCAGAGGGAACACAACTGGCCTTAGATGGCTCGGAGCTTGAGCTACAGGAGTCCAGCTCCGGCAATCCCTTGGCCAAGCTCACGAGCCTGATTGAGAACTTGGAAGGGGTGGCCCGGCAGGCAAATAAAAAAGGCCAGCTCGAGCAGACCGTGACCAATCTCGCCGCTCTCACGCGCGAGATGAAAAAGGCCCTGCCGTACTACACCAAGAATGCCGACGAAATGAGCAAGAACCTGCACGGCATCACAAGGAACCTGAATTCGATTTCGGAGCAGATGAATGCCCTGATGCCGGCCCTCAATGAGATGGCGAAGACGGCACCGGAGACTTCGAAGATTTTAACGGAATCGCTCCTGGAAACAAAAATCCTGGTGAAGGCGATCCAGCGCAACTTCTTTATTCGCGGGAATGCCGAAGACGTGAGACGCGAAGAGGAAGAGAAAAAACGAGCTCCCGCCTCTGTGCCGGAGCAAAAAATCCCTTAAGGGATTTCTTTAGCTGGGTTTCCGATACAGGCTTGGGCCAAGCACTTTCTTTTTCTTCAACTTACCTTCTCCGCCCAGCGCCAAGGCTTGCGAGCGATGGGTCTCCTGGACTTTCTGTTCGGGCTGACGGAAGGGCTTGTTCTTCCAGCGCGATTTATTGGCATTCTCCCAGGGCGGAGCATCGGAAGGCTTGGGCTTCCTGCTCGTGAATTTACGGTCGGAGAATTTTGGTTTATCGGAAAATTTCGAGAATTTCGGCTTGTCCGAGAATTTCCGGTCCGAGAATTTTTTGTCGGAAAACTTTTTATCCGCAAACGCCTTGAAGCGACGGGGTTCGGCCTGTTCGCGGGATTCACGGTGACCTTCTCCCGGGCCATGCGTGGGCTCACGCGATTCTTCCCGAGGCGATGGACGGCTTTCGCCACGACTGTTACCACGGTATTCACGGTTCTCCCGTGGACCGCGGGCATCGCGCCGGTCTCCGCGTGGCCTGTCCCTGTCCTCACGCTTGCGCTCTTGGGGCTTGCGCTCCTGGAGTGTTTGGGGACGAGAGTCTTGCAGACGATCTTCGCCGCTGGCGAGCAGGTCGGGCACCAAAAGATTGAGAAAGCGCCCAGCGATTTCTTCCTGGGTCATTTGCGCTAGGGCGGTCTTCCATTCTTCTGGGAATAGATTGACGAGCCTTGCCTGGGGGCCTTGGGTTTCGAAGGCCGCGCGCACTTTAGCCAAGCGTTTCAAGGCAATTTCTTTCGGCGAGGGAATGGTTCCCTCCTTCATTTTGCTCTTGGTCATGCGCTCGATGCGGCCAATCAGCTCGCGGTGGCTGAAGGTCACGAGGCTGAGGGCGATTCCGGTTTTTCCGCTGCGTCCGGTGCGGCCGATGCGGTGCACGTAATTGTCGAGCTCACGGGGAATGGAGTAGTTCACCACATGGGTCACGTCTTTTACATCGAGTCCGCGGCAGGCCACATCGGTGGCCACGAGGATAGAAATTTTGCGATCGCGAAAAGCCTTCATCACGCGGTCACGCGAGGTTTGGTCAAGGTCGCCATGGAGGCAGTCCGCGCGGTAGCCACGGTCGATGAGAAATTGGTTGAGGTCGGCCACTAGGGCCTTTGTCTGACAAAAAATAATGCCGTAGAAATCTTCGGCCATGTCGATGAGTTTGCACACAAGCGCAGGTTTGTCGTACTCGTGCACCTTGTAGTAGAGCTGCTCCACTGTGTCAGGCAGCATCTCGGTGCGGTTCATCTGCACCTTCTGCGGATTTTTCAAATAGGCATCGGCCACGCTTCTTACTTCGGTGCCCATGGTGGCGGAGAAAAGCCAAATATTGGCTTGGTCCTTAGGGGCGGCCTTGAGCACAGCCTCGAGGTCTTCTTTAAAACCCATCGAGATCATCTCGTCGGCTTCGTCGAGCACTAAAGTCTTGAGCTGGTTCAGCTTGAGGGTGCCTTTTTCGATATGGTCCACCACGCGTCCGGGTGTGCCGACCACGATGGTGGCGCCATTTCTCAAGCCATGAAGTTGCTCGCTGTATCCCGTGCCCCCATAGATGGCGAGGGAGCGAACCCCGAGGAATTTTCCTAAGAGATCGATTTGGCCAGCCACCTGCATCGCGAGCTCGCGGGTAGGGCAGAGGATTAGGGCTTGCACTCCGGCCCGCTTTTGGTCAATGCGTTCGAGCAGCGGCAGCCCAAAGGCTGCGGTCTTGCCCGTGCCCGTGGCGGCGAGGCCAAGAAAGTCGGTGTCTTTCCCGAGGAGCAGGGGAAGGGTGGCGCTCTGTATAGGGGTGGGGCTGGTATAGCCCAATTCTTCTACGGCGCGGAGGAGGGAAGGGCTTAGATTGAGTTCTTGAAAGGTTTGCATGGATGGGCTTTCATACCACGCCGAGCGTCAAAATGCTGAAGAGATTGTGCGGCCAATGGAGTGGTTTCTCGTCGAGCAAAAGACTTATATGAGGGGTGGGCGCGAAGTCCCTGATACGACAGCGCTTTAATGTCTTAGCGTTCCGATGCCTAGCCCTCAGTGGCCACGCGGAGGGCGGCTTCTTTCATGCCGCGGATCACGAAGGAAACCATGCTTTCGCGCGCTTTTCGCACCAAGCTCACCCCGCGCACCTGCTCGGGGAGCTCATTTTCCACGTTGGTGGTCTCCAGTTGCACTGATTTTACGAGGTTGGAGAGGAAGGCCGTGAGTCCGCTGCGTTCGGAATTGGAGCGGAAGCGAATGTCGAGGCCGCGGTAAATAGATTTTGTCCAGGCATCAAGTTTGCGGCCTCGGATCGAGACCGAGCTATGCCCGTCATAGAGCAATCCCTTAAGGAGCACGCCCTCACTATTTTGGAAGAAAGGATTCAGGTCGGCTAGGTCCTGGTTCTTGATCCGAAGCTCCACGTCGACCTTTTTTTCTTCCACATAGAGAGGGGTAGTGATGGTCAGGCGGAACTTGCCTGATTTTTCGAGCTGGCCCGTGGCCTCGGCCTTTGTTTCCTGTTCAGGAATCGTGCTGCCAAAGGCACCGATCTCGGCCTGAATGTCCTGCACATGAATTGGCGCCCGGCGGCCATGGTGCACGCTGAGGTACTGGAATTTCCCATCGTGAATGGTGGTTTTGGCCACTTCATATTTGGCAGATTCCGGCTCCTGCTTTTCTTCCGTTTCGACAGACGGTTTGTCGCCCTCTTCCACCACCACATCGGGCGCTCTTATTTCGATATGGGTCACGTGCACGAGCCGGGAGAGCAATTTCCGAGGAGAAAAATAGATGGCGATTTGTTTCACCTTAGCGCGCACTCCGGTGATGGCGGGGTCGCCCTGAGAAAAGGTTACGAGGTCCAAGGTCACGAGCGGGCGAAAAGGCGAGACGGAGATGGTGCCGACCTCCCACTGGCATTCGCACTTTTCCATCACCGCACCAAGCTCCTGGCGGATGCGTTTGGGGGCGTACCATTGGGTAAGTGTTAGCCAAGCGGCCAAGAGCAGCGTGAAGCCTAAGACAATAAATTTCATAGTTGGGGTCCAATCGCGGCCATAAAGGAAAACCCATTGGGGGAGAAGCCATAGCC
>JAKFYM010000095.1 GCA_021730855.1 Bdellovibrionales bacterium | reverse complement strand
GAGCTCAAGGGCTTCTGTGAGCCCGATTTTTCGGGAATCGATTGGCGGGGCTCCGATCTCTTCTTGCCCGAGACCGCCGCGCGCTTTGTGGCCTGGTGTGAAAACCACTATATGCTCCCCGCCTATTCCCTGTTCCTCACCAAGCGCGTCTGGGAAGAGTGCCGAGAGGTGCAGATGCTCCAGGGCGAAAAACACGCCTGGCGGCACCTGCAGAAGATCCGCGGCCAGAGGGACGTGGAAAAAGAAGTGCTGCTCGAGCCGAATCCCTGGCCGATGAAGGCGCTTTTGCGCTGGCACGCGATGCGGGGATAGATCTAATAGATCTACTAGAAGCGGCCTCAAACCGTGCCGAGGCGGAGGGCCGCAAAGGCGCGGAGGCGTAGCAGAGCTTTCGTCGAGCACCTTTTCGGTCCGATTCGGTCTGACAACGAAGGAGTCGCTCTTTGCAGCCAGCTACAGTAAGTCTATTTTTGAGATCCGTTTCTAGCCCGATTGCTGGAAATTCCGGAACTTATTGTGAGCAGAACAGAGAAGCCTGAGATTCTCTGGTTCGTTGCTGCCTCCTTTGGCGTATTCGACAATATGATCGATTTCTAGAGCGTGGCGGCTGGTGCAGCGCTTGCCATTCTTTTCGTACTCGCATTGATGGTTGGCTCGCTTCCACACAAAGGCTTGGGTGGCTTTGGGGATATAGCGCGTTCTATTTTCCTGCGCTTGGGGCGCCCTTCGAGGCGGCGCATCATCCGCTTTTAATATTTTGTCTGCAAGGATCTCGATGAGCTTCGCTAGATCTCCCTCATAATTTTGATGCGCCAGGAGGCCTTTGCATTTTTCCAATTTTTCGAGGAGCTCGGGGCTGGCGTAGAAAGAAAGCTTCACCTTGGCCTCGGGATCATAACGTTCATTAAGCTTCTTTTCGGCCTCTCTCGTGGTGCAATCATAGAGGCTTTCGAGCACCTCTTCTTTTTCTGCCTTAGGCACAACTCTCTTTTTCTCTTCCCGGCGAAAATGCCCCTGCGCTTCAGCGGCATTCGAAAGCGAGACTTTCCCTTCTTTTATCTTCTCGATCACTTCGGGGATTTCTTTCCCTAAGCGCATTGCCTCGATGCGCACCTGGGCTTCGGCCGGAGTGTACAAAAGAAACTCAGTGCAGAAGGCGAAGAGAGAAGAAAAACCCTCTTCCAAAAAAAGTTTTCTTTTTTCTACTTCCTGTAAGTACAAAAGCACTCGAGTGACCAGCAAGCGCTCCTGGCCTGTGAGATCTTTTAGCTCCGCTAGGAGTTCTTGGTTTTTCTTTTTGCTCAAGTCCATGGGGTACCTCCAAATTTTTCCGAAGCTACCATGAGTTTTTGGCGAGGATTTTTACGAAAGAGCAGACTCCCTAGGAGTAGCAAGAAGAAATTCCGAGAACAAAAAAGATCTTCGCGATTTTCAGCCAGCAGAAGGCAATTGCGCGCGTCTCATGCGCAGAGAAAAATAGAAGCAAGAAAACCCACCTCCCTCGCAAAAAACGCTGTCAAGCAGAAGATAACGAAAAAATAAAATACAATAACAAATATTTATAGAGAACAGTGAAGTTATTGTACCACTTGGCGCGCCCCATGAGGCGGAGCAGCGATCTCCGGCACGGCGCCCGGGATTTCCCCCCGCATCACTCAGCACGCACCACGAAGCAAGGCGTCACGCGCAAATCCCCGGCGCCACCCTCTCCCCAGCGCCCGGGCTGGTCCCGCTCGCGCTCCCGCGCTTGCTCCGATCCCCGGCCCACTCGCTCGCGCTTTCGCGCTCACTCAGATCTGCGCCTAGCCCGCGACCCTCACTTCGGCCCGCTCGCGCTCCCGCGCTCACTCAGATCCCCGGCCCACTCGCTCGCGCTTTCGCGCTCACTCAGATCTGCGCCTAGCCCGCGACCCTCACTTCGGCCCGCTCGCGCTCCCGCGCTCACTCAGATCCCCGCTCTGCCAGCCGCCCCTTCGCAAACCGCGCTCCGCTTTTCGCTACCATGCTCTGTGCTTCCGCCCCGTTCGTGCTCCGCACTCACTCCGAAAGAACTCCCCCAAGGGCGCGCTTAGTCGCGCCGCTCCAGGAAATCTAGAACGCAGACCTACCTTTGCCAGGTCTAGGCTCTCCACAGAGCAAGACCGCTTCGAAACTAATCGCGAGAGCGCAAGCAAATCCGACCCTCGCCGCCCACTGCGCAGGAAGCTTTGGTCCGCATTGTATTCCCCGGTATAGCGGGTCAGTTCTTGGAATTAGGGAAATCGCCTAACCAAGCCCCAAAGATCCTTACGCTTTTTCATATTGCTCCGCATCACAACCTCCTTGCCTTTTCACGCTTTTCCCCCCATGATGGGCCACCCTTATGGAATTCCAGGATATTGTCAGCCTCAACCCTGCCGTGGCCGCCACTCCCTTAGACGAGCGTGCCAAGCTCGGCGCCCAGCCGGCCGTGCCGCTCGCGTCGAAAGAAATGCGCACGCCCATCACGGGCTTCACCTTCGCGGGCTTAAGCGCTGAGCTCGCCAAGATGGGCAAAGAAAAGTACCGTGCCCAGCAGATCTTTTTCTGGCTCTATCGCAAGCGCGTGCGCTCCTTTGCGGAGATGACGAATGTCTCCAAGGAAGTGCGCGCTTTCCTTGAAGAGCATTACTATATCCCAGCGCCCACGCGGGTGAGCCTGCAGGTTTCGCGGGAAGACAATGCGCAAAAGCATTTGTTCCGGCTCACCGATGAACGCACGATCGAGACGGTCTTGATGCCGATCAAGGACCGGCTCACCCAGTGCGTTTCCTCGCAGGTGGGCTGCGCAATGGCCTGCGGCTTCTGCAATACGGGCGATATGGGCCTGATGCGCAATCTCAAGACGCACGAGATCGTGGACCAGGTGATCGAAGTGGCCCGCAACTATCCGGCCGAGATCGTGCAGAAGTTCGGCGATAGGATAACAAATATTGTTTATATGGGAATGGGCGAGCCTTTGCACAACCTGCAAAACGTGCTCGATTCGATCGACATCCTCACCCATCCGCATGGCTTCAATATCTCGCACCGGAAGATCACCGTCTCCACGAGTGGCCTCGTGCCCCAGATGCTCGAGCTTGGCCGCCGCTCGAAGGTGAACCTGGCCGTTTCCCTCAATGCCACCACCGATGAGGTGCGCAGCGAGATCATGCCGATCAATCGGCGCTACAATCTAAAAGCCCTGCTCGACGGTTGCCGGCGGTACGAGCTTGGCCCCGGCCGCCGCATCACTTTTGAGTATGTGCTCTTGAAAGGGCTCAACGATTCTCGCTCCGATGCGCAGCGGATCCTCACCCTCCTGAGCGGCATTCCCTCGAAGGTGAACCTCATCCCTTTCAACCCGCATCCCGCGAGTCCTTTCCAGCGGCCAGAACTGCCCGAGGTGCTGGCCTTCCAGAAGTACCTACTCGATCGCGATCTCACCACCACGATCCGGATCTCTAAGGGGCCGGATATTCTCGCCGCTTGCGGCCAACTGCGCTCCAAAGAAGCCCTGCGCTCGAAACATGCCGAGAGACGCGCGCGCGAAAGCGTTCAATAGTCAAAGGTGACGTTGGTTAAAGTACATGTGTCGGCATGTAGGCCATCATTTAGGGTGGCCCGGCTGCATTCCATTTTCTCTACGGTGATTTGGTTGAGATAGCGGAATGGCGGGACAGGTAAATCGCTTAAAAGGTTAAATAGTTCGAAGCTGGTATATGGCTCCATATTTAAAACGTTTGCTTGCGCTGTTACAGAGCAGACAGCTATTTCTCTCAAAGTACAGTCGACTCTAGCGCTATACATTGTGCTGGTGCCCGACACTTCAGGCATAATACTTTTCTCGCGATAAAAGGTTTCTAAAAAATTTGTAAGGACGATTTGAGTCAAAAGGCCATGCACGGAAATCTTCCCGGGGAGGGTGATGGGTGCGGCGCGGGCTCTATCCAATGGCAAGCAAAAGACAGAAAGTGCACCCAAGCACACCAATACCGGCCTTGTTTTATTCAGCCTTTGCAACCATCTGTTATTCATTTGAGCCATCCTTAGTTCCGAACACGAGTTAAATGAAAGGTGAAATCGCAGGTTGCCTTGTAGATGCGAGTGTATTGGGCGTTGCCGTCGTTACTACAAACAATATTTGTGCTGTATTCATAGCTGGGCTTGTTACTGCCATCCCAGCGAAGAGTTAGGGTTTGATTTCCGGAGGCGCCACTCACCGAAAAGACGCGTTTACATTCATTCTGGATTTGGGCTGCCGTCATTTCTCGTCGAAAATTTATCACCCGTGCATCGCCTTCGCGAGCGCTGACATCCTTTTGCGCATCTGCTAAATCTATGGAAATTAGCTCCCCTGAATATCCGGGGTCGAGCTCGGCCACTACGCTCACCGAAGTATTCCGAAAGGAAACTCTGCATTGACGTACTGGTCCCGCAAATAAAGTGGTGCCCCTCTCTGGCTGAGTCTGGCTTGAAGCTGCGTAACCTGTGCCTGTCTGGCCGGTGACATCAATCAGGTCTGCGTCTGGGACTTGTGCCTCTGCCGCGAGGGTTATGAAACTACCGATAACAAATGCTGACCATGACTGCATATTATTTCCTTTATGAGTTTAAGTACTAACCAAAAACTATTTTTCTAATTTTAGGGAATTTTTCCAAAATATTTTAGCGGATCTCGTGAGTCCGTCACAGACGAAATCTGTGAATGGATCCATCGTCTTCGACAACTTGGATCCACACTAGCTTCCATCGGCCGAAATCCCGATTCCCAGAGTGCATCCAAATAATTCTTCACAGCTACCGTCTGGGGAAAGATTTCTAAATCCGGATTGGTCTTGAGAGGCCAAGATCGGTAACCTATCTAGGCTCACCTCTCCAGAAAAACCAACCTCAGCGAACGCAACAATGGGTCCGATGAAAGCGAGAATTGCCGCTACAGTATATTTCATAAGTAGTCCTTAAGGGTTTAGATCTATGGAATGCCTAGGTGCATGTAACGCAATAAGTCATTTCTTGCAAGGGGAGCTTATCACGGGGCGAGGGACTGGAATTTTACTTCCAGAATAGGCAAGTGTGCCTTGCTTGGTACGCGTGGAAAAAACAGAGAGTTCTATTTGTTAGCTTTTTCCGTCCACACACCAGTTTCTACGCGTGGTGGTTCCGAAGCCAAGCTGCGGCCGGCCTTCCTTCGTTTTCGGGATTCTTCATCGGCCAGCAATTGTTTCTCCAAGGCCTTTTCCTCGCTCACGCGCTTTTGCGTTTCCGCCAGTACGGCTCGGAACTCGCGTTCGCGCTCGGCCACCACGCCCTGTAGGCAGAGGAAACGCGCTTCCACGCCAGGGTTGTGGTTGCGGCACGTGCGGGTGTCGGCCGCGGAAATATCCATCTCTAAGCAGCGGAACCTTTCTTCGGGAAATTTGCTGAAGCTCTGGCAGGCTTGCACCTGGGCTTGTTCGCGGCCCAAGCGCAGGCAGCGCAATTGGGTGTTTTCCTCTTTCGAGAAATTCCGGCAAGAGTGAATGCTTTCTTGGGTGGGATTGGTGCGCAGGCAGGTGAGGGTGTTCTCAATATTCCAGCCAAGGTTTTTGCAAAGGTTGATGGTTTCAAGGTCGGCCCCGCTTTTGAGGCAGCGCATGCGGGCTTCGGTATCAGCATGGAGCGAGGCGCAGGTGAGCACGTAGTGGGAATTGAGCTCAAAATAGGTGGCGTGCTCTGAGCATTTTTTGCTGTTGTCCGCGTCGGCTGCGAGCTTTTGGCAGGCGAGCGAAAGGGGCGACGCTTCGGCCAGAGGCGTGCACAGCAGCAGGATGAGAAAGAAAAAAAGCCGCTTCAAGGGGTTATTCCTTATTAATATGGTCATGTATTATTCGGTAGGAGGTGGGGGAAACTTGAGGGGCGTTTTTCTTAGCTAAACATAAGAAATGCTTGGATTATTTCATGATCGGAGACAGTGAAAAATCGTCAGCAGAGGCCAGGATCACGCAGGGTGCACTAGGTCGCCCTGCCGCCAGCCGCGCTCCTGCATCCAGCGTTTGAACTGCTCCACGGGATGGATCTTCTGGGCCGACCAGGCGGGGCCCACAAGCTCTTCGGGATGGGGGGCAAGGCCATGGGTCCTATGCACCACGATCCCGGGGTCTAGGTGACGGAGAAAGACCGCCGCGCGCGCAAAGTATTCTTCCATTTCGAGGAGGGGAAATTCCCCCGCCTTGAACTTGCGCTCGAGCTTTGTCTTCTTCAGCACATGGAGGTGATGGAGCTTCACCCCTTGCACGCCCACGGCATTCAGGCGCTGGGCCATGCGGATTAGGTCTTCGTCGGTTTCCATGGGAGCGCCAATGATGAGGTGGGCGCTTACATCGAGCTCATGCGGCAGGCCCTGGGCGCGGAAGCGGGCGGCGGCGGCGAGGGCACGCTCGAGGCCATCGATCGCGCAGGCGGCGTCATGGCCCCGGTCAAACCACTCGAGCACCTCGTCCTGCAGGCTCTGCACTCCGAGCTCGAGTTGCACGTCCACACGGTCGAGGTAGGTGCCTAGGAGGGCGAGGATTTCCTCTGGCAGGCAATCCGGCCTGGTTCCCACCGCCAAGCGCACCACGCCCGGATAGGCCACGGCCTCGTCGTAGCGGTGCTTGAACTCCTCGATCTCCTGGTGGGTGGTCGTATAGCTCTGGAAATAGGCCACGAACTTCTCGGCCTTGAAGCGCTTGCGGATAGCTCCGGCGGCGGCATCGAGCTGCAGCCGCACCGGCATTTCCCTGCGTAGGTTAGAGAAATAGCTCGCGCTCCCGTGCACGTCGCAGAAGGAGCAGCCGCCCCAGCCCTTGCGGGGGCCAAAGGTACCATCGCGGGTGGGACACGTCTGCCCTCCGGATAAAGTAATTTTGTATGTCTTGGCCCCGTAGCGGCGGATCAGGCTGTCGCTATAGGTGAAATAGGGTGCGTCCACGCATCCGTTCTAGAACATCGATTTCTTATTCGCAATGTTCGCGAGGATGCTCACCGCAAATAGGCAGGACAGCATGAAAGAGCCCCCGTAGCTCATGAAGGGAAGGGGCACGCCCACGATCGGCATAATCCCGGTGGTCATCCCGATATTGATAAAAATATGCCAGAAAAAAAGGCTGCCCACCCCGAAGGCGAAGAGCATTCCGAATTTATCGTTGGATCCGTAGGCGATTTTCATCGCATTGGCGAGCAGGAGCAAATAGAGCACGATCAGCAAGATGAAACCGATGAAGCCATGCTCCTCGCTATACACAGAAAAAATAAAATCCGTATGGTGCTCGGGCAGGAAGTTGAGCTGTGACTGCGTCCCCTTTTTATAGCCCTTGCCGATGAATTGTCCGCTACCCACGGCGATCATCGACTGGATGGAGTTGTATCCCGCCCCGCGCGGATCGCTCTGGGGGTTGATGAAGGTGATGATGCGCTGGCGTTGGTAGTCTTTCAGCACGAATTTATAGGCGATCGGCAGGAGAATGGCGCCGAGGATGGCAATGCCAATCAGCAGGCGGGGGCTCACTTTCACGAACAGGATGATGCTTGAGCTCACGGCCAAGATGATCATGGCGGTGCCAAGGTCGGGCTGGGCCATCACGAGCAGCACGGGGATCAGCACGAGGAGCACGGGGATGAGCAGGTTTTTTAGGTCGTAGTGTTCACGGAATTGATCGTCGTGGAAATACTTCGCCAGGGTCCAGGCGATGGTGATTTTCATGAATTCCGAGGGCTGGATCGTGAAGGGGCCGAAACCTAGCCAGCGCTTGGCGCCGAGCACGCTTTTTCCCACCAGGAGCACCGCCACGAGCAAGAGCAGGTTTGCGGCATAGGCGAAATAGGCAAAACGCTCGAGCACCCGGTAGTGCACAAGATAGAGCATGATGCCACCTACCAGCCCGAGCAGCGACCACACGGCCTGCTGCTTCCAGAATTGCGCCTCCACGCCCCGGGAGGCAAAAGTGGCGCTATAGAGATTCACGATTCCCAGGATGATGAGGCAGGCACTCACCCACACCACCGTGGGATCAAATTTCTGCGAGCCTACTTCTTCATTTGTCAGACTGGGCATTATTCGGCCTCGGCTTTCTGCGCAGCCTGCGAGGAGGCGGAGCGGCGCTTCCAGTACGCAGTTTTGGCCTCTGCCAGCGCTTCGTCGGAATATTTCTCGGGGTTTATTTTCGATAAATATTTTTTAATCAATGCCATCGCGATCGGCGCGGCGGCTCCGGAGCCGGAGCAGGAGTGCTCGGCCACCACGGCCACGGCGATCTTTGGATCGTCCACCGGGGCATAGGCCACAAAGAGCCCATGGTGGCGGTAGCGGCGTTCAAGATTTTTGCAATCTTTGAAAACCGTATCGGCCGTGAAGCGGATCACCTGCGAGGTGCCGGTCTTGCCGGCGGCTTCGATGCCAGGCACCCAGGAGGCGTGGGCGGTGCCATTGTCGTGCTGGAGCACGGCCTGGATTCCCTTGCGCACGAGTTGGAGGTTGTGGTCGCTGAAGCGCGCCTGGTGGATCACCTCGGGCTCAGATTTCTCCAGGATCGATCCATCTTGGTCCTCGATGTACTTCACCACGCGGGGGCGATAGATGGTTCCCCCATTGGCGATCGCTGCCACCATATTGGCGAGTTGTAAAGGCGTGGTGTTTAGCGAGCCCTGGCCGATGATCACCGAGAGGGTCTCTCCGGGGAACCATTCCGTGCCCTGGGTGCGTTTTTTCCAGCCCGTGTCGGGCACGAGGCCGGGGATCTCGCCCGGCAGCTTGATGCCGGTGCGCTGGCCGAGGCCGAGGTTGCGGGCATAGCGGGCCAGCACGTCGATCTCGATGCGGGTGGCGAGCTTATAGTAGAAAATATCCACGGAGCGGTAGAGCGACTTGATCACATCGGTGGGGCCGTGGCCCTCTTTTTTCCAATCGTGGAAGGGCCGGCCTCCGAACATGAAGGAGCCGCCGCTGTTCACGATCGTGTTCTCGTTGATCAGGCCTTCTTCCAATCCGGCCAGGGCCGAGATGATTTTGAAGGTGGAGCCCGGGCTGTAGTGATCGATGATGGTCTTGTCTCGCAGGGGCTTGTCTTCATTGGTGGAGAGCTCCCGCCAGTATTCGGGGCGGATTCCCACCGAAAATTCGGTAGAGTCGAAGCTCGGCCAGCTCAGCATCGAGAGCACTTCGCCATTGTTCGGGTC
>JAKFYM010000237.1 GCA_021730855.1 Bdellovibrionales bacterium | reverse complement strand
CAGCAAAAAAGAACTTGTGCGCGCAGCGAACCAAGTTTCTGCCGTGATGTTTCCGGCCGCGGGCGCCGCCGCTCCTTCCTTTGAAGCGGTGGCCGCTGAAGCGCGGTCCGAGCGCGAGGGCGGGGGAGTGGTGCGTTTTGTGGAGTACGAGGGCGAGGCACTCTTGGCGCGTGAGCGGCGCGAGACCGAGGCGGCTCTGCTCGTGCAGGAAATTCAAGCCCAGCTGGCCAAGGGCCGTGCGCCGGGAGAGATTGCCGTGCTGCTGCGGAAAATTTCGGGCAATGAGGCTTTCCTGCAGGCGCTCACGCGCGCGCGCCTGCCTTTTCGGGTGGGTTCCAGCCATGGTTTCTATGCGCAGCAGGTGGTGCTGGATGGGATCGCGCTCCTGCGCGCCCTCTATGGCGCCAATAATGACATGGCTCTCTTGGCGGTGCTGCGCTCGCCCTGGCTGGGATTTTCCGACGAGAAAATCGCCGCGATTCGCGCGCGAGGGGAACCAAAGGCGCCGCTCTGGGAATCGCTCACGGAGGAAGAGGCTCCCTTGCTTTTTCGTTGGCGGCATCTGGCCTCCTTCCTCTCCTGCTCGGAAATCCTGGCGGAGGCCTATGCGCTCTATCCTTTAGATCGTCGCGCGCACTTCCAGTCGGGAAAGCTGCTCGGGATTCTGGAGGGCCTCGAGCAGGAAGCCTTGCCCAAGGCCGAGATCGTGGAACTGGTTTCTAGCTGGGCGGGTTGGGAGAGCGAGGAGGATGGCACGGATGATTCCACCATGCCGGAACCGGGAAGTGGGGGCGCGATCCGGTTGATGACAGTGCATGCCGCGAAGGGGCTGGAATTTCCCGTGACGATTTTGCCCGAGCTCGGGGTCGGCACGCTTTCCGACAATTCGGCCCTGCGGATGATCCCCGGCATCGGGATCGCGCTCAAGCTCGAGGAGATGGAAGAGTGCGCGGCCCATAAGGAAGTAGGCGAGCGCAATCGCGAGCGCGAGCTGGCCGAGCTCAAGCGTTTGTTCTACGTGGCCATCACCCGCGCCCAGGAGGAATTGATTTTCCTGCTGCCGCGCCCGGGCGAAAAAAAGCGTAAGGGCGATAGCTGGGCCGACTACCTGCGCGCGGCGCAGCTGGAGCTGAGTGCGCCCGAGGGCCGGAGTGCGAAGCCGGGAGCGCCGGCGCTAGAGCCCCGCCCGCCCGAGGGGAAAGAGAATAAAATACATTTAGAGCCAAGAAGGGAAACCAGCATCAGCGAGCTAGCGGCCCTGCAGTTCTGCGGAGAGTTCCACCGGCGCAAATTTGTGCAGGGCTGGGACGACCGCATCGTGGCCCTCTGGCCCAAATCCGGGCGCGCCCTCCGCCGTCCCCATAAAAACGAAAAAATTTCCGACCTTCTGCGCACGCTGGGCATCGAGAAAAAAGAGCGAGGCATCGCCCTCCATCGGGTGCTGGAGCGCACGCGTGGCAGTGAGTTCTCCCAGGCCTGGCTCACGGAAGCCTATGAAGCCCAAGGGGTAGATATTGAACAGCCTGCATTCCAGGAGCTCATGGAGCTGGATCTCGCTCTGCTCAAAAGATTTTTAGACTCGTCCTTAGGCCAGGAACTTTTTGCTCCCGATGTGCGGGCCTTCCCGGAAATTTCCTTTGAATGGCGGTTAGAGGGAGTGGTGTTACATGGCACCATGGACCGCCTGATCCAGAAAGCCGATGGCCGCTGGCTGGTGGTGGACTACAAATCTTCGGTGCTGGAAGAAAGCCGGGAGCGCTACCGCTTCCAGGTAAGTTCCTATATGGCGGCGGTGGCGAACTACGCACGAGAGCGTGGAGAAAAAAATCCGCGGGTGGAAGGCTACCTCGTGGATCTCTTCACGGCAGAGGCCTATCCGGTAGCTTGTGAGCCTGAGGAAGCCGAGGCAGTTTTGCGGCAGGAGCTGGAAAAATTGCGCGCCAATTACACGCTAACCGATCTTTCGATGAGTGCGCGCGGGATCCAAGCGGGCGAATATTGTTTCTCTTGTCCCTACTCGTTGCATTGTGAACTTGGACAAAAGCTTGTGTTAGCATAAACTTATCTAGTTAGACCACCATGGACGGGGGAGCGATATGTCAGTTCGAGCGATTTCTTTTTTTATCCTCATCAGTTTTCTATCCCAACCTGCACGCGCGGAGGACGCTCCCAATGCGGTGGCTGAAAATGAGTATGATTTTTCCTGGCTAGATCCAGACAAAAAAATCTACGTGGTACAGAACCGCAAATACGTCAAAAAGCAAAAGCTCGAATTGGCCATCTCCGGAGGCTTGGGCATTGGGGAACCTTACCGCACTCGCCGTATTTTATTGCCTCGCGCCTTTTACTATCTCAGTGAAAGTTTGGGCGTTTCGGTCTTTGGCGGATTCAATTCCAATTCCGAGAACAGCAATGTGGCGGCCTTGGCCTCGGTGGCCTCCCGCATTCCCGCCGTCCGCGACATCCAATCGATGTACGGTGCCTCGGTGGTCTGGCTGCCTTTCTACGGCAAGATCAATATGTTCAATCAGATCCTCTATATCGATTGGCATTTTGAGGCGGGCCTTGGCCAAGTGGCTTCGGAGATCGATCTCAATACCACCATTGGTAATGCGCCACGCATCACCGAGACCTCGCATACGTCTTTCCACTGGGGCACGGGGCAGAAATTTTTCATCACCCGCAACTTTGCGGCCCGCTTGGATTTCTTGGCTGTCTATTACACTGCTCCCACCGGAGTGGATGGCGACCTCACTTCCAGCAGGGGCGCGGTGGAAGAAACCTATGACAATTATTTCGTGACCTTGGGGCTGAGCTATACCTTCTAATCGACCAGGGAGGGTCAGATGAAGAAAATTTTATTCCTTTTGCTCCTGCTGGGCGCCTCGGCCCCTGCACAGGCCGCAGAATATGCGCCGGAATCCTACATCCAGGAAGGCATGAAGTTCGAGAAACGTGGATTGTATTTCCAGGCCGCACGTTACTATTTTCAAGCCGTGCAACGAGCCAAGGATGATGGCCAGAAATCCCTCGCCTATGCTCATGTGAGCAATGCGCTCGTGGCCCAGGGGCTGCCGCAGTCCGCTTCTTATTTCTTCCTCAAAGCTTTGGCTAAGGGCGACGACCGCACCATTCGGCTCGCGTTGAATAGCACCCAGCAGCTGGTGGACGGAGTGGGCGGAGCTCTCTTTAAGAAGTACGTGCTCAAGTACACCCGCGAGGACCAATACCCGCCCTCCCAGCGGAACTACTATCTCTATTTCCTTGCGCAAGAGCATCTCTTTGGCCAGCGCCCGCACGACGTGATTCGGGCAGTGAATGGGATCGACGAGAATTTCCCCAACTATCCTTCGGCTTTGTTCCTGCGGGGCACGGCCCAATTGATCGCGGGCAATACGGACCAGGGCGTGAACGATTTCAAAGCCTGCGCCAATCTGGCGGATAAAGGGCAGTACACCAAATCGCAGACCGGGAGCGAGGTGCGCGAGCTGAGAAATCGCTGCGCGGCTGGCGCGGCCCGTGGCTACTACCAAGCCAAGAACTATGCGGAGGCCGATATCTGGTACGACCGGGTGGAGATCCAGAGCTTGGTTTGGCCGCAAATCCAGTATGAACGCGCTTGGGCGGCGATCGCGCGTGGGGACTACAACCGTGCGCTTGGGCGTCTTGTCACCTACAAGGCTCCGGGGCTCACCTGGTTCTACGATTCCGAAGTAGAGATGCTCCGGGCGATCAGCTACCTCCAGATGTGTGTGTATGGGGACGTGGAAAAGGAATCGCAGGATTTCGCGCGTAAGTACACGAGGGTGGGCCAGGAGATGAAATCGCTGCTCGATGAATCCGCGAATGGCTCCACGCGCAGCCTCGTGCGTCTCTTTGAAAAGGGCATGAACGCGATGAACACCAAGGTGCATAGCGAGAAGCCGCTCGACCAGGTGATGAACCGCTTCGTGCGCTCGCCCTACTTTGTGCAACTCGCCCAGACGGGAGCGAAAGTGCGCAAAGAGAGTGCTTATGTGAGCAGCCTCGGCGTGGCCGGAGCCAAGGGCTTGGGTGGATTTCTGAAAGACGTGCTCAACTGGCGCTGGCAGACCGCGCAGGAGCTTGGGGGAAGTTTCGTGCGAGAGCGGCTCTCGACGGAGTACAAAAGTCTTCTGGCCAACGTGAGCACCGTGGACATCATCAAGCTTGAGATGCTCCGCCGCTCGCGCAACCAGGTGGAGAAAATGGCCGACAACGTGAACGCCGGCCAAGATATTTGGGGCAATAAAAAACGCGGCTCTTTGGGCCGCCCGTCCATCGCCGACAGTCAATATTTCTGGCACTTCAATGGGGAGTTCTGGGCGGATGAGCTGGGGGATTATGTTTTCGCGTTACGACCGGAATGCTATTAATACGCTGGTTTTCCTGACCTTCCTCTCCGTTTCGGGGATGAGCACGGAAGCGCTTGCGCTTTCGCCTCAGGAATTTCAGCAGTCCTTGAGCGCTCAGGAAGCGCGCATCGACCAATACCGCAATGCGGAGATCAAGCAGCTGCGTCTGGTGCTCACGCGTTCCTCCGCCCGCGAGCAGCAGCCCGACCTGCTTTTGCGCCTGGCAGAGCTCTATACCGAAAAGTACCGCCTTTATTTCTATAAAGAGAACGAGCAGTGGAGCAAAAAAATGGACGCCTATTTGGCGCTCCCGCTCGACCGCCAGAAGCGCACCCGCAAACCCGTGATCGAGCTCGACACCTCCAAGCAGTGGCTGAGCCAAGCGGTGTCGGTGCTGGAAAAAATCCCGATGCAAAAGGAGCGCTACAACCGCATCGACGAAGTCTATTATTTCCTTGGCTTCAACCGCTGGGAACTTGGCCGCAAGCGTGAAGCTGTGCAGAGCTTTGAGCAGATCGCCGAAAAATATCCGCGCAGCAAATTTGCTTCCGAGGCTTACCGCTATATCGCCGACTATTCTTTTGCGAACCGCGATTTCGCCAAGAGCCGTCGCTACTACGAGCGTGCCGCCAAGGTGGGAGACACTCCCGCCCGCCCGCGCATCCTCTACGGCTTGGGCTGGAGCTTATTTAAGCTGAAGGACTACAATGGCGCCGCCGCCACCATGCGCGAGGCGATCGTGATCGGACGCGACAATCCCGAAGCCGCCAAAGCCGGATTGGCCCTGCAGCGCGATGCCGCAGACTCCCTGGCGCTCTTTTATTCCGAGGGCGGCAAGGTGGATGATGCCGCCGCTTACTTCACCGATCTATTTGGCGAGGCCGATGCGGCCTCTGTGCTGCGCAAGCTGGCCGATAACTACCAACGCCAAGGAAAATACGCTCGGGCCCTCACCATCAATAAACAATTATTGTCCATGGGCGGCGCGGCCACGAAAGAAGGCCAGGAGCAAAGATTCGAGATCATGGTGGACAGCCTCAACGTGGCCAATTCCAAGGGCGATTCCGGCCGCCAGGCCGCGCTCCTCAAGACCATGACGGCCGAGTTCGTGACCAATGCCGATGCCCCCGAGGCCGAAAAAACCGAGATCCTGCGCTCGCAGGTGCGCAAGGCCGCCACACTCGCGCATAAAGAAGGCAACAAATCGCGGGACCCGAAAGCCGCCTTCGCGCGCGCCGAAGATCTTTACCGCCTCTATCTCGCCACCTTTGGACCGAAGGCCAAGATGGAAGACGTGGCGGAGATCGAGTTCTACCTGGCCGATGTGCTCAGCCAGATGGGCAAACATCGTGAAGCCGCCGCCCAATACCGCCACATCATGGACAAGGCGGAGGACGAGGGCGCGTACAAAAAATACGGCAAAGACGCCGCCGCCGGCCTGATCTACGCCCTCGACACCTACCTCAAGGGCCGGAGCGAGAAAAATCTCAGCAAGGCGGATGGCGACCAGGTGATCGGCGCGATCGATGCCTACCTACGCACTTATCCGAACGACAAAGACGCGAGCCGCTACCTCGCGCGCGCGGCCGGGATCCTGGTCACGAGCAACCGAATGGATGAAGCGCGGCCGCGCCTCGAGGCCCTGATCGAAAAATATCCACAGTCGCGCCAGGCCTGGGATGCCGCCGCCACCCTGCTAAAGGATGCCGAAGATCGTAAGGACTATGAAGCTGCAGAGCGGCTCTCGAAGGGATTTTTGGCCAATGGCCGGCTCATGGCCCAGGATGATAAGGGCGAGTTCCGCAAGCGCCTCGAGTCGATTGTGTCCCGCGCGCAATTCCAGCAAGTGCGCCAGGTGGAAGAAGACAAGGACTTCGACAAGGCCGCAAGTGCCTACGAGAGGCTAGCGGCAGAATCCAAGGATCCTGAGGTGCGCATCAAGGCCCTCAACAACGCGGCCGTGAGCTATCACAAGGCCGGCGATCGGAAAAACGAGCTACGCATCTACCAGCAGATCCTGCAGGTGTATCCCGGCAACGACCTGGCCGAAAAAAATATCCTGGGTGCGGGAAACGATCACTTCCTCTCCGGTCGTTATTCGGAAGCCGCCGATGTCTACGAGCTCTACTACAATATCTACGAAGGCAAGCTCGGCTCGCTCAAGGCCGATTCCCAGAAAGCCGCGCTCGAGGCCCTGCGATCGGGCGCGCTTTTGCGTAAGGCTCTGCGCCAGAACGACAAAGCGGCCGAAGATTTCCGAAAGATCGTGGATGCCGCCAACAAGGGCATTGGCTCGGCCCGCGATGCGGCCGGGGAATTCCTCTTCGACGTGGCCAAGCGGATGCGGGATGAAGGCAATGTGCCCGAAGCGATCCGTTCTTTTCAAAAATACGTGAGCGCTTTCCCCGATGGCCCGCATGCCGTGGGCGCTACGATGGAGACCGCGCTGCTCTACCAAAAACTTAGAGAAGAAGAAAAGGCCCAGAATTATCTGCGCACCACGATTTCGAAAGTGAAATCCAAGGGAAAACCCTCGGGCGAAGAGCTGAGTTATGGCGCCCGCGCGCGGCTTGAGTTGCTGATTCCCCTTGAGGAGGCATTTCAAAACGCCCCCCTACGGCTTCCGGAAAAGCAGCTCAAGGCCGACATCAACGCCAAGCTCGCGGCTCTCGACCGCCTCAATAAAGGCTATATCGAGGTGATGGATTTCGGAGATGGCACCTGGGGCGTGGAAGCCTTCCAGCGCATGGCCATGGCGTACCGCACTTTTGCGCAGAAGCTCGAGGGCGCGCCCGTGCCGAATGAATATTCCAATGAGGACAAAGCCAAATTCCGCGCGCAGCTGAAATCCGTGGCGGCCCCGGTCTACACAAAAATGAGCGAGACCCTCGAGACCGCAATGCAAAAGGGCGAGCAGCTCCAAGTGGTGGGGCCCGTGATGGCCCGCGCTTATATCCTCTCGGTGCTCCATTCGGCCAAGCCGGATCGTTTGCCGCTCGTGCAGCTCGTGGACTGGCAGAAGCCGGAAAATTGGGTGATGGGCGAGGTGCCGGATTCGGAATCTGAGCTCGAGAAAAACCGCGCCACCCTGCGCTCCCGCCCCGAGGATGTGGCCGCTTGGAACGCAATCGGCAACCGCCATCTCTTGCGTGGCGAGACCGACCTGGCCGAGATTTTTTATCTGCAGGCGCTGCAGAAGAACTCCAAGTACGGGCCAGCCCTCAACAATATTGGGTATATGAAGGGCCGCGAGGGCGACTATATGCGCGCCATCGCCGGCTTCAAGGCCGCGCTCGCGCAGGATGAGTTTGCGGTGGTGCCGAAGAAAAATATCGCGCGCCTGCATATGGGTGCAGGCCTCTGGCGCCACGTGAGCCAGGCCTACCGCCAGCTCGAAGTGCGCGTGCCGAATGATAGAGAAGTGAAGCGGGGCATTTCGCTGGCCAATTTGGCGATGGGCAAGCTCAGCCAGGTGGATAGCTCGCTCGTGACCCAGGGTGGGGGCGAGAACGGCACGTTTGCGGAAGCCATCCTCGCGCTCGCCAAGGGTGATCGCAGCCGTGCGGCCAGCCGGATGGAATCGATGGACAATGAATTCGCCAAGCTGATCTTGGAATTCTGGAATACGAAGGAGAGCAAAGAATGAAGACTTTCTTCAGCCTTTGGGCGGCGTTAGCGTTGTTGGCTTCCTATGCGCATGCCGAGGAGCCCGGTGAAGACGTGGGCGCCGATGACGAGAATAAGCCAAAAATTATTTATAAGAAGAAGACCTCGGTGAGTTTCGACGACGCCGTGGTGGAAGGCACCGCCAACAACCCCGAAGGGGTGTATGTGGTCACGCCTCCTGAGAAACAATTTGGCAGCCTTGTGAAACTATGCCCTAACTTTCACCGCGAGTTGATGCGCGACTCGCTTAAGCTGAAATGAGCAATGATATGAACGACAAACGCATAAACCTTCCGCCCATGAATGCGCCCGAGGCGCAGCAAACTCAGTTCGTCATGGTCTTTCACCTCTTCCTCCGAGCGGGCAAAGAGGAAACCAAAAAGACCTATAAGGTGAACAAAAAACGCGTGGTGATCGGCAGCGCGCTCTCGAGCGACATTCGCATCCAGCAGAATTCGGTGTCCAACGTGCACGCCGTGATCGAGATGGACGAGCAGGGCCAGACCAGTATTTACGATATGGCCAGCGAGACGGGCGTGTTCGTGAACGATCGCAAAGTGGTCAATGCCGAACTCAAAGATGGGGACGAGATCAAGATCGGCTTTGCCACGCTTGCTTACAAGCGCGCGCAGGTGGATGCCCAAAGCAGCACTGGGGCCCGCCTTCCTTCCTCCGCCGGCCGTAAACTCTACTACGACAACGAAGAAGATTTCCGCCCGCTCATTCTAGAAGATGAACGCGATGTGATCCAGATCTTCGACTATCCCTCCTCGGCCGAGCAGGCCCTGCAAGTGGTGATGTACTGGGGTGACGTGATCCTCGACGTGAAACACGTGGTCGAGCAAGTGCCGGTGACCTTGGGCGAAGGCAAGGATGCCACCTTCCTCGTGCCCGGCTTGCACTCTTCTTTTCCGCTCGTTTCCTTTGAAGGCTCTACGGTGGCCTTGCAGTTCTCGGGCGAGATGGAGGGCGTGGTGCGCACGGGCAAGCAGCTTCTGCCCTTGAGCGATTTCCAAGGCAATCGTTTTCACCTCAAACAAACGGACCTCGCCAAGATCCAGTTTCGCGACATCACCTTCTACGTGAGTTATTCGCCGATGCCGCCGCACCTCAAGCGCCAGCGCATCCTCGAGCGGGATCCTTTCTACACCAGGATTTGGTTTACCTCCGTGCTTTGCACTGTGGCG
>JAKFYM010000190.1 GCA_021730855.1 Bdellovibrionales bacterium | reverse complement strand
TGGCATGGCGACGGGCGGTCGTGTGATTCACCATTTGAAGCAGTTCGCGCCCGATAAGCGAAATACGATTCTTTTTGCTGGTTATCAAGCCGGAGGGACGAGAGGGGCAAACTTAGTTCACGGGGCGAAGGAAATAAAAATCCACGGCGAGATGATCCCGGTAAATGCAGAGGTGGTCATGTTGGAGGGAATGTCTGCTCATGCAGACCAGGAAGAAATACTCGAATGGCTTAAGCAGCTTCCTAAGGCACCGAAGGCCGTCTACGTTACCCATGGTGAGCCTGAAGGCGCCTCCGCCATGCAACTGGCTATTCGCGAGAAATTAGATTGGAACGCGGAAGTACCGCAGCACTTAGAGACGAAGGAATTAACGTGAACGATGAATGAATGCTCGTACAGCTAAGCCGTTTTCATAGAAAGGATAAATTATGTTGCCGACTACTCAGACTGGGCTGCCTTGCAATTGCAAAATAGAAGCGGTTCCCTGCAAGCTCGTCGTCGTGACCGGGGGGCCGGGCGCAGGTAAAACCGCAGTGCTTGAGCTTGTTCGGAGAAGCATGTGCGAGCATGTCGCCGTATTGCCCGAGGCGGCCAGCATTGTTTTCGGGGGAGGTTTTTGGCGTCACGATACGCTTCCCGGCCGGAAAGCCGCACAAAGAGCCATTTTGCACGTACAACGGCAATTGGAAAGAATCGTGGTGGAGGAGGCCCGCACAGCTGTTGCGCTGTGCGATCGCGGGACCATTGATGGCTTGGCCTATTGGCCGGGCGAAGAGAGTGAATACTGGGATGAGCTAGGGGTTTCAAAGGAAGAAGAATTTCAGAGGTACACCGCTGTGATTCATCTTCATACGCCCTCACTGGAAGCTGGATATAATCATGAAAATCCCGTCAGGAATGAAACTGCCGAGCAAGCGGCATTGCTAGATAACTCAATCTTGCAAGCTTGGCGGGGGCACCCGAGGCGATTCGAAATTGAGAGTACAGATGATTTTCTAGTGAAGGCAGCCAAAGCCGTGGAGCTTATTCGCCGGGAACTTCCGGAGTGTTGCCGGGCGCACGCGATTAAGCACAAGTAGGCGAAGCCTTATCCCTCTTACTCGATTAGGCGCCTTGATGGTTATTATGCCAGGCCCGGGCAAGCTCTTCGCGGTCGTCAGGGTGGGAAATACGGATCATCTCGGCTGCCCGTTCCGAGAGAGTTTTTCCGTAAAGATTTACGGAACCAAATTCCGTGACGATGAAGTGAACGTGAGCACGGGTTGTAACAACACCGGCCCCGGGCTGAAGTGCGGACACGATCCGACTCTTGCCATTCTTAGTCCGGCTCGGAAGAGCGATAATGGCTTTGCCCCCAGGCGAAAGCGTGGCGCCTCGAATAAAGTCCATTTGCCCGCCAACTCCCGGGATCACCCGGTGCCCGATGGAGTCGGCGACAACCTGGCCAGTTAGGTCAACTTCCACCGCGGAATTGATAGCTACGACTTTAGGATTGCGGGCAATGTTTCTAGCATCATTGATATAGTCAGATTCGAGAAAAAGAACCGAAGGGTTATCGTGCACGAACCTATATAGCGCATGTGATCCGGAGACAAAGCTCGTGGTGATATGCCCGCGATGGCAAAGCTTGCGGGAGTTATCGACGGCTCCGCATTCCACGAGCGGCAGAACCCCATCAGAAAAAGTTTCGGTGTGGATTCCGAGGAATTTGTGGCCTTTAAGGTTTGCGAGTACGGCGTTTGGGACGGCACCGATGCCCATTTGCAGAGTCGCGCCATCATCCACCAAGGCCGCAACGTGAGAAGCGATCGCCTGCTCGGGAAGACCGGGAATTTGCGGCATAAAAGAAGGAAGCTCAGTCCCGAATTCCCAGTAGGCCGTAATGCGAGAAAAAGGTATCAACCCGTCTCCATGGGTGCGGGGCATCTTCGGGTTTACTTGCGCAAGAACTACGCTCGCGGTTTCGACGGCGGCTTTCACCACATCTACACTTGTTCCCAGAGAGCAAAGACCATGGGCATCGGGAGGGGACACTTGAACTAGAGCCACATCGGGCTTACGTACCCCGCTGCGGAAAAGCTGCGGTATCTCGGATAAGAAGCAAGGCAGGTAATCTATCCGTGAGTAATCGAGTCGATTTCGAAGATTCTCGCCCACGAACAGGCAAGTGACTTTAAATTCCGCATGATCGGCGTAGGGGGCATCTCCCGAAGTATGGAGATGCATAATTTCGGTGCCCGGCAGACGGGCATGGTCCTTCGCCAGTGCGTCCAGAAGCAATAGTGGAGTAGCTGCTGCACCCTGCACGAACACCCTAGATCCAGGTTGAATGTACTGGATCAAATCTTGGGCTGAGTCGGCCTTGTTCTTAAAAGTCATACTAGGGTTAGAGCAAGAGGGGGGCCATCTCGTGAATAGCTATTATCGGACAATTTAGACTGGTTTTGCGCAAATCGTCTCATGAATATGCGGTTAGCAGATTTTAGGGCCAACCGCGGCGCGATCATTGCACTCTCACTGGATAGCGAAATTTGCTAAATGGATAGGGAGTGGAGTGATGCAGGCCAAAAGAATGAAGGCATTGGTTTTCGTGGCGCCAGGGAAGATCGAACTCGTGAGTAAGTCGGTCCCCACGCCTGGTCCGACGGACGCAATAATTCGCATTACCACGACCACAATATGTGGAACGGACGTGCATATCTTGAAAGGAGAGTACCCGGTGAAGGCCGGGCTGACGATAGGGCACGAACCGGTGGGGGTAATCGAGGTACTTGGAACTGCCGTAACGGGCTACAAAGTTGGTCAGAGGGTGATCGCGGGGGCGATTAACCCCTGCGGACAGTGCGGCCCTTGTCTCGACGGCTCCCATTCGCAGTGCGGGGGTAGGCCAATGGGCGGCTGGCGTTTCGGCAACACCATCGATGGTTCCCAGGCGGAATTTTTGCTGGTGCCTAATGCAGCGGCGAACCTAGCGCTGGTTCCCGATCATCTCACTGATGAGGAAGTATTGATGTGTCCCGATATTATGAGCACGGGTTTTAGCGGAGCCGAGAGCGGAAAAGTTAAGCTTGGCGATTCTGTCGCCGTATTCGCCCAAGGACCGATTGGCCTATGTGCTACGGCGGGGGCTCGCCTGTCTGGAGCCAGCATGATCTTTGCTGTAGACAGCGTTGAACGGCGTCTTACCATGTCGAAACAAGTAGGTGCCGACGTAACGATCAACTTTCAGCAAAAAGATCCGGTAAAGGTGATTATGGAGCTTACCCATGGTCGCGGAGTAGACGTTGCCATCGAGGCGCTTGGGACAGAGCAGACATTTCAGGACAGCTTGCGCGTGCTTAAGCCAGGCGGAACTCTCTCATCGCTCGGAGTATATTCGAAAGACATTAAGCTGCCTCTCGACGCGTTCTGCGCGGGATTAGGTGACCATCACATCGTTTCCACTCTTTGCCCCGGCGGCAAAGAGAGAATGCGTCGCCTAATTGAGATGATCAGCACCAAACGGGTAGATCTGAAATCCATGGTTACCCACCGATTCAAGCTCGACCAAATTCTCGATGCGTATGACCTTTTTGCGAATCAAAGGGATGGTGTCCTAAAGGTGGCGATTACGCCTTGAAATAAAAGGAAGATGACTAACCCATAATAGTAAGGCCCCGCAAAGAAAGCGTTCAGAGGTGTAGGGGAGCGGGACTACTTTATCTGAGGAGAGCGCTGATCCTTTCGGGGATTGCGTTCCAGTCAATCATGGAGCAAGCGGCAGCGCCGTTAATACTGCCCACTGCAATTTTTCCATTCACAAGAATGGTTGGTGAAGAGTAAAGCCGATAACTACTCTCCGAGGGTAGACTGTCTTGCTTCACCTCTGAAAAACCAATCACGCCTATTGCCCGAATGGCATCTTTAGCCTTTTCTACATGCGGGCATCCAGAGAAATAAATAAGTTCAATTTTATGCATAAAAACGCTCTAGCACCTGGCAACTATCGGATCGGGCTCGCTCGGCGCAGCAGTCTATTACTTTCAGAAGCGCGGATTTTAGCTGTTTAAGTTCAGAAATCTTCTCTTAAGTTTGAGCTAGCACCGGAACTGCGCCCATACTTTCGATCCCATAGGACTATGTCCGGCCGCGGCTCAAACAAGAAATTTATATCTAATTTGGAGTTCGATCGAAAGCCAAATTCTATGCCTTGGAGGCCTTGTAAGTTCTATAGGTAGTCAATGTGAATGTTGCGGTGCGTATGCTTGCGGCCGAACATCCGAAATATGAGCGATTTTGTCACGGACAGCTGGTAGACGTCGTATTAGGGGAGGGGAAGGATGGCTGATGCATTAAGGTTTCTTTCCCGCAATTGCCATGGAGACGATAGGCCCAACTGCCCGATTTTGACCGAACTAGAAGAGAAGAAGGAATCAAAATGAAATTCGCAACGTTACTATTGGCAGCAATCACACTTTTACCGACGGCAGTGTTTGCTAAAAATGTTCGCTATGAACTAAACGTAGCCAGAGGTAGCATAAATCTCAGCGGAAAAAAAACCGTCGATTTCGCGCTTACGGTAAACGGCGGAATACCCGCGCCGACTTTGGAATTTACCGAAGGGGACGACGCAGAGATCGTTGTTCGAAACGGACTAGCAGACGAAGAGGTGTCTATCCACTGGCACGGAATTTTGCTGCCGCCGGAGGAAGACGGCGTGGCTTACGTGAATACGCCCCACATCTTTCCGGGAAAATCCCACACCTTCCGTTTCAAGATCCGGCAGAACGGCACCTACTGGTACCACTCGCATACGGCTGTACAGGAGCAAAAGGGCGTCTACGGAGCTCTCGTCATTCATCCGAAGAAGCCCGCGGTTAAAGCCGATAGAGACGTGGTCGCCGTCTTGAGCGACTGGTCCGACGATGACGCCGATAACATCATCAAGAACCTCCGGAAAGACGGGGACTACTATCTCTATAAGAAAGACAGCGTGAGATCTTATTTCGGCGCCATCAGAGCCGGTGGTCTTGGAACGATGCTCAAGAATGAATGGGACCGGATGGGCGGAATGGATCTATCCGACGTGGGATACGATGCCTTCCTGATCAACGGAAAGCGCGATGGGCAGCTCGTGGTGGCCCATCCCGGAGAAAAGGTTCGTGTCCGCGTGATCAACGCCGCGGCTTCTAGTTATTTCTACGTATCTCTCGGACAAACCCCCTTTCAGGTTATCGCCGCTGATGGCGTGGACATCAATCCCGTTTGGACCAAAGAGATTCTGATGGGCATGGCCGAGACCTACGACATTTTGTTCACGGTGCCCGAGCATAAAAATTATGAGCTTCGCGCCACCGTTCAAGACGTGACTGGATTTGCTTCCGCTTGGATTGGCATGGGCCCGAAAGTCGCCGCGCCAGATAAACCGCTTCCCGATTTATACGCGCCTATGGACCACGGAGCTGGTCATGGGAGTGAGCACTCTGGGCATGGATCCGGCGGCGGGGAACATTCTAACCATGGTGCTGCTGATCATTCTGCCCACGCAAATGTGAATGCGAACACGGGGCATGCGCAACATACCGAAGCATCAGTGGAAGCCAGTAAGGTTGATCATAGCGCTCTCGCTGGTCACGGCGGGCATGAAGGGCACGGCAAAGCCGCTGCTATAAAGGGCAAACAAAAAGCGGCAACCAGGGGTGGAAATGCAGCTCATTCAGATCATGGGAACCATGCGAATCACGGGAGCGAGCATGGCGAGCATACCGGGGCGATGGATCACTCCGCGCACGGTGACCACGGAACGCATGGAAAATCAAAACCGGACGTGACGAAGAAGAAGGTAGGTTCCGGAAGTTCAACGAAAGTTCCCCAGGTGAAAGCAGAAGGCCCCATTGACTGGACAACCCAGTCCGACGCCATGCTTAGACAGAACGCCGCTTCGCGAGATTTGAGCAAGTCAGGGGAGGTCGTAGACACTCTTACGGTGGATTCGTTAAAGGCGATTCAGCCGACCACCCTCCCCAAGGATGCCAAGGTGCATGACGTAAAACTCGTTCTCGGTGGGGACATGGAGCGCTACATTTGGCACATCAACGGGAAAGCGATCCACGAAGATCGTACTCTGACGATCAATCCTGGCGAGATCGTCCGCTACACTTTTGTGAACGACACCATGATGCACCACCCGATGCATTTTCACGGGCACTTCTTTCGTGTACTTAATAAGAACGGCGATCTCTCTCCCTTAAAGCATACGGTCGACGTTCCGCCCCACGGCAGCCGTACCATCGAGTTCTACTCAAATGAGCCCGGCGAGTGGATGCTCCACTGCCACAATCTTTATCATATGAAAACGGGCATGGCCCGAGTGGTGAAGTACTCGACCTTTTCACCGAAGCCCGAGATCGCTGGGCATCAGAACCACGATCCACACCTCCACGATCACCTCTATTGGAACGGGATGCTGGAAGCCGCGACCAACCACGGCCGCGCCTATTTCCGGTTCTCTAAAACATGGGACACTTTGGAGCTAGACGTGGAAGCTCGTGAGGAAGATAAACAATGGGAGCTCGAAGGCGATCTCTTCTACCGCCGGTGGTTCAGTCAATATTTTAATGTGATCGCCGGTGGAACGAGTTTTGAGGATCATCAGCGGGCGACCGTGGGTGTGGGCTATACGCTTCCGATGCTTATCGAGACAAATCTATTAGTAGATTCCAAAGGAGATCTTCGGCTTGACCTGGAGAAAAAGTTTCAGTGGACTAAGAATATCTTCACGGAAGGGGAGATTAGCTTTCGTCAGCACGAAAAGGCTGAGTGGGAAGTGAACCTGATGTATGGCCCGAGCTGGCATTGGGCGGCGGGCGTTATGCTTACGGACGACAAATTGGGCGTAGGCGCGCAAGTAAAGTTCTAAAAACAAAGGGAGATCTGAATATGAAGAGTTTATTCATCGCAATGGCGATTCTGCTGAGTTCTGGCTTTATGGTTACGGACGGTTTTGCCAAGGGCAAGGGTTCAATGGCAATGACGGAGCCATCCAAAGAAGATCGAGCAAAGATGGCGACGATGCATGAGGAAATGGCGTCGTGCCTGAAGTCGGACAAGAAGTTTTCCGAATGCCATGAACACATGATGAAAACTTGCCCAATGATGAAAGACGGCAAAAAGTGCCCGATGATGATGCATCATGGACACGATATGAAGAAGGGTGCTCCGTCGGAAGGTGGAGATCACTCGGAACATTCAGGACACTAGGGTTCGCTGCTCTCATTCCCTGATCCAGGGGCTGAATTTCATAGTCTTAGAGGTTCTTTGGTACAGTAGCGAACTGTCGCTATAGATATAATTTAATATAGGCAACCGAGCGAATTGACTCCATATTTTCAGCCCCCAAAACTATTTTGACCAGTCGCGTTATTTGGCGTACTATCCGCCCACTTTGTACTGACGCCTAATAGTTTTGGAGTAAGACAATGGAATTTACAGTCTTTCGCGACCTGGCTTCCATTGCTTTCATCAGATGTATAGCGCCTATCCCGGGTACTGGCATTTACGCTGAAGGGGTCGGTTTTTCAGTTTTAAGTTCAGTAGCACGATGCCGATCCGAGCTAATCGAAAGCCAGTTCCAACTAAAGCATGCAGCCAAAAATGATATTGCTGGGATAGCAGCCCATCCCATTGCAGACGAGTCGGATGAAAATGCATTTAACGAATCTCTCGAATCACTTTTTCTTCAGGCCATTGCAAAAAATCCACAGTTTTGGGGCTGGTCTGTATCACTTCTTGGAATTAGATTTTCGCTTGCGCGAGTGAACGACAGATTCATTTCTCTGGCGATCTTCCGCCACGAGGGAATGCTGACGGCTACCCAAGCGGTTTCTAGGAACCCACTAAGAGCAATGCTCAGAGCATGGACGGAAGTTCGAAATATCCGTATCTATCAGCCAAGGTCAGATGGACTGAGTGCCTATACGAAGGCCAATAAATACCTAACGGCTAAAACTCTTGCAGACATAAAAACTATACCGTCGTTTAGTAAAAACGAAGTTTCCGTGAAAAATTTGGTCCGCTTTCAACACAAAGAAAAATCTCATTACGTTACTTATTACCAACAGGAGTCCAGAAAATGAAAAATGTATATTCCGTATTGTCCTCGATTGCGCTTCTATTTTCGCTTCCAGTGATAGCAATCCCGCTTGCGGAGAAAGCAGCTGAGTCGAACACGAAAGAAACAAAGGATCAGCCTAATAAAGAAAGCATTAAAATCGAAAAGGGGCCGAAGGAAGATGCTGGCGTACCACTTTGTCGGGGCGGCGCTTGATTCTTTATGAGACGAACACTTGCGGCGGGGATCACTGTGGTCCTCGCCATCACATTATTCGCGATTTTTCATAATTGGAATGCCCCGATGCCCGTACAAAGTAAAAATCTAAAAGTAGCAATGCAGGGCGAGTTTCCAAACGGGCAACTCAGTCCAGAGAATATTTCCACAATTTCTTTGTACCATTTGCATACCAATCTTTGGGACACACTTTTAAGCCAGGATCAGAACGCTGCGATAGCGAAGTCATTCCGCGTGAGCCCGGATAATTTGTCTATTTCGATTGAGATTGATCCTGAGGCCAAGTTTAGCAATGGCCGAAGTATTTTAGCCGAAGACGTAAAAGATGCATTTGAGCGGGTAATGCTCCGGGAGGAAGGTGGCCACATTAATGCCAAATCCGTGATCCACGAAATCAAAGCCACTACGCCGACTAAGCTTGAAATTCGACTTTTCGCTCCAACACCTTCTTTTCTATTCTTGCTGACGACACCGGAATTTGCAGTAGTCCCACGAGAGGCACTCGATAAAAACGGCAACGTGACTGACATTTCCATTACGAGCGGCGCATATACGGCTCAAAGTGTCGATTTCAACGCTCAAAAGATTGTTCTCAAGAGCAATCCATTCTTCCGCAGAGCTTTAAGAGATTCGCCAACCGAAGTTGAGCTATCCTTCTTAAAAGACATAAATGTTAGCACTGATCTCGCAAGTTTCGATCTCGTCGAAGTGAGAAGCGCAGACGCGGAGCAAATAGTCAAAGGCGCTAGTGACCAAGGGTACTCGTACAAAGCGACCGTTCCCTCCTTTTCTGTTTTTATGGTCGCAGACACGAAGGCATTATTACCCGGCCAAGCGAAGCTAATTGCGGATGCATTTAGAAAATTCTTTCAGTATAAAACCGAGCTCAATTTCGAAAATCGATCTAATCAATTCTTCCCCCAAAAGACATTTGGCAGTCTAAACTCC
>JAKFYM010000010.1 GCA_021730855.1 Bdellovibrionales bacterium | reverse complement strand
CAGCCATGGCCCCGCTGCCCACCGGCACGGCTTCTTGCATAAACTGCCCTCGTTTATTCACGAGGCGCACGGCATCGGCAAAAGCGAGGCTGCCGGCGGCCACGAGGGCGGAATATTCGCCCAACGAATGCCCCGCCACAAAATCGGGCCGCAGGCTAGTCTCTTCTTGCAGCACGCGAAAGGCGGCCACGGAGTGGGTGAGGATGGCGGGCTGGGTGAAGTGGGTGAGTTTTAGTTCCGATTCCGGGCCCTCGAAACAAAGCTTTTCTAAGTTAAAACCCAAGCTGTCGTTGGCTTCTTCAAAGAGGCGCGAAGCCGTGGAGAAATTTTCCACCAGGGATTTTCCCATGCCCACGAATTGCGAGCCCTGGCCGGGGAACAAAAAGATTTTCTTCATCTAGGACCTCTGGCGGTTGTCGAGGAGATAGTCCACGCTCTTGGTGAGCTTCTCGAGCTCCGCGCGCGCAATATTGGGAAAGAGCGAAACCCGGATTTGGTTCTCGCCAAGATTGCGGTAGCAGTCGATGTCGAGAATACCAAATTTTCTTAAATGTTTGGTGAGTTGGTCGTAGGGAATGCTCTTGTCCACATTGATGGTGCAGACGGTTTTGGAGCGGTTCGCGGGGTTC
The DNA here is from genome assembly GCA_021730855.1 of Bdellovibrionales bacterium. GTDB lineage: Bacteria > Bdellovibrionota > UBA1018 > CAIPTA01 > CAIPTA01 > JAKFYM01. The sequence continues at coordinate 8,646 of JAKFYM010000010.1, read as the reverse complement.
TGGATATAATGGCTGAGCTCGGCGCGGCTCTCCACCCAAGCGTGCAGTAGCTTTACTTTTTCGTCCTGCTCTTTGGCGATGGCCGGCATTCCCCCCTTGTCGAGGAACCAGCGCAGTTGTTTTTCTAAGAAATAGAGGGTGCTGAGCGAGGGCGTATTATAAGTCTGGTTGCTCTCGGCATTCTTTAAGGCCAAGGTAAAGTCCAGCATAGCTGGAAGGAAGCGCCCCGATTTTTTCACGCGCTCGATCTGGGCCACGGCCTTGGGAGAAAAGATCCCGATCCACAGCCCGCCTTCGGAGCCGAACGCTTTTTGCGGAGAGAAATAAAAGAGATCGGTTTTGCTGAGGTCCCAGGGATAGGCGCCCGCGGCGGAGGTGCCATCCACAGCCAAGAGGCTATTTTTCACCGAAGGGCAGGCATCCCACATCGCGCCCGTGGAGGTCTCGTTCCAGGTAATGCAGTGCACGTCACAGTCGGGGAATTCTTGAAAGCTCGGTTGCTCGCCATTTCCCACTTTCACTTCCTGGAACTGCAGAAATTTTGATTCTTTTGTGGAGGCCGCCCATTTTTGGGAAAACTCTCCGTTCACAAAGTGCGCGGCCTTTTTTTCCACCAGGCCGAAAGTGCCCATGTCCCAAACAAGCGAGGCCGAGCCATTGCCCATCGCGATTTTGTAATCGGCGGGCACGGAAAGGTAGGAACGCAGCTTTTCAAAAATCGATCCTACTTTGTTTTTTACCGCACTCTGGCGGTGGCTGGTGCCGAGGAAGGTTTTGGCTTCCTTGGCGAGGTCTTCCACAAATTCGGGCCGCACAAAGGAGGGGCCGCAACCGAATCTGCCGTCAGAGGGGAGGAGTTCTTTGGGAATTTGCAAGTGTTCAAACATGCCCATAGTAGTAACTTGTCCCCCTCTTCGGTGCAATCCCGTGTTGCGCAATCTGCGGGCCTGGCTTAGAGTTTTTGCATGGAATTTTTTGCGCAAATCATGGAACTTTTCACGCAGTTCGTCGACATTGTTTTGCACCTAGACCAGCACCTCAATGCCTGGATCATCCACTTTGGTCCATGGATCTATGTCATCTTATTCTTGATCATTTTTGCCGAAACCGGCTTGATCATATTTCCGTTTCTGCCCGGGGATTCTCTGCTCTTTGCGCTCGGGGCGCTTACGGCCACCACCGATGCCTATTTGCAAATGCCCCTGCTCTGCACCGTGCTCCTGGTGGCAGCGATCTTAGGAGACGCGGTGAATTACACTATTGGACGCAAAGCGGGGCTCAAGCTTTTTAGCAACCCAAACTCTAAGGTCTTTCGCGCCGAATACCTCAAGCGCACCGAGCGTTTTTACGAAAAACATGGCGGCAAAACCATCATCCTCGCGCGTTTTGTGCCGATCGTGCGCACCTTCGCTCCTTTCGTGGCCGGCATGGCGGAAATGAAGTACCGACGTTTTTTCTTCTATAATGTGACCGGAGCTCTGTTTTGGGTGCTTTCGATCACGATCGCGGGCCATATTTTTGGGAATTTGCCGGTGATCAAACGCAATTTTCACGTGGTGATCGTAGGCATCATCCTGGTCTCCGCCCTGCCAGTGCTGATCGAAGCCTGGCGCGCGCGCCGGGAAATCAAGGCGCTGGCAGCGGAGAAGATGTAAATTCGGCGCGAAAGTGCCCCCTTCTCCTTAGGGCAAGGGAAGGAAGCGGCTGAGACGGGTGCGGGCCTCTTCAGAGAGGGCAAATTCCTTTTTCAGGATCTTCCAGTTCTCTAGGGCGCTAGGCTCCTCTGGGGCCGCCGAGAGGATTTCTTGGCGTTCCTTTTCCATCCATTGGCGCACGCCCTGCACCTTGCCGGCGGCTCCTTTGAGTAGCCCCTTGCGTAGGCTATGCGCAAAGACCGAAACACTCACGGCTCGCACCAAAAGGGGCGCAACCCTGGATTGTTGGTTCAAGAGAAAGCGATGAAGGGAGCGGGAGAGGGCCACCCGGTTTTCCTGTGGCCAGCGGTAATCGATGAGGGCGTCGAGGAATAACAAACTCAAAGACGGATCGCAGACTTGGGCTTTGGCGAATTTCTCGAGCTGCGTCTTGGCCTCCGCCTCGGAGCTCGGATCCTTTTCTAGCCCTTGCTGAAAGAATTGGGCTGAAGCTTCGGGCACCAAATGAAAGCCGGAGAAAAAGACACGCATTTCTTCGGCCTGCTCGAGCGAAGCTGGCTTCCATTTTTGTCCGGGCACATAGCCCCACTCTTGGGCCTTTTGCAGAAGGGATTCGCAGAGCGAGGGAATCATGCCCGGGGCGGAAGGGTCAGACTCCGGGGATCCCGCTTTTGTGGTGCCCGTATCGCTGCCAGCGCAGGAGGTGAGCAACAAAAGCAGGAAGAATCTACGCATGCCGCTCCTGCGTGGGTTTGCCAGGGGGAGGGTTATTGACCCGGCGTTTTTCCATATAGATCACCATAGGATTGGCCACGAAGATGGTGGAAATCACCGAGATGCTAAAGCCAATGAGCATAGCCAGGGCAAAATCTCCCAGCACCGGGCCGCCTAGCAGCCAGAAGCTCACCACCACGAAGTTCGTGCAGAGCACGGTGAGCACGGTACGGCCGAGGTTGAGGTTGATCGATCGGTTGACCACTTCATAGAGAGTCATGCTTGTATGAGATTTGGAATAGTCCCGAATCCGATCGTAGATCACAATGGTGTCGTTACAGGAATAGCCGGCAATGGTGAGTAGGGCCGCCACGGTGGAGAGGTTGAACTCTTTGCCGAGCAGGATCCATACGCCTAAGGTCGCGATCACGTCAAAAAGCAGGGCGCGCACAATGCCTGGGGCAAAACGAAAATCAAAGCGGAAGGTGATATAGATGAGAATGCCGATCGCGGCGGCAATAACAGAGAATAGAGCCGAATAGCGCAGCTCTTCTCCCGCCTGGGGGCCAACCACATCCACTTTATGCACCTGGAATTGCCCAGCGGCTAACTTGGAGGAAAGGATTTTGTCGACGATCGTGCCCACATTGGTGGTTTGTTTGGGGTCCACCTGAGTTTTGATCAGGAATTCTTGGCGCGCAGAATCTTCGATGCGGATCACCGATGCCTCGGGCAGGCCGCCCGCCGCGAGCTCATTGCGCAAACGTAAGGTGTCCCACTCTTTGGGCACTTCCACCAGCACCTCGGCGCCTCCGGTGAAGTCGATGCCGTAGTTTAGGCCTTTGGTAAAGATCAGGACAATCGAGAACAAGACAAAGAGGGTCGAGGCCATCATGAACGGCCGACTGATCTTGAGGAAGTCGATTTTTAAGTCTGTGGGAATGAGTTGGTACACGGTCTACCCCTTAAATGCTCAACCGCTCGACGCGGTTGTTTTTCGAGTTTAGGTAAAAGTCGAAGAAGAGTTTGCAAACGGTGACGGCGCAAAAGAGCGTGGTCACGATGCCGATCAGGAGGGTGATGGCAAATCCGCGGATTGGGCCGGTGCCGAAATTCAGGAGAATGATCGCCACAATCCCGTGCGTGATATTGGCGTCGAAGATACAAGCAAAGGCCTTGTCAAAGCCCGCCTGCACGGCAGCCAGCACCGATTTCCCTTCGTGCAATTCATCGCGTATGCGCTCAAAGATAATGACGTTGGAGTCCACCGCCATTCCGATCGTGAGCGCCAAGCCTGCGATGCCCGGGAGCGTAAGGGTGGCATCGATGCCAATCAAAATGGCAAAGGTGAAGAGGCCGTTCAAGATGAGCGAGACCGTGGCCACCGCTCCGCTCATGCGGTAGTAGAAGCACATAAAGATAAAGACGAGCACGCAGCCCACAAGCGAGGCCGTGATGCCGTGTTTGATCGAGTCGGCGCCGATCGAGGGGCCAATCACCCTTTGTTCTAGGAGTTCGAGCTGGGCCGGCAGGGCGCCTGCGCGCAACACAATGGCTAAGTCGCGGGCTTCTTTAAAGCCTTGGTCGCCCGCCGTGCCGAGCGTGATCGAGCCGTTCCCGCCCGGAATGGGTCCGTTGATCTTCGGCGCAGAATACACCACATCGTCGAGCACAATCGCCAGGAGGTTGCCCACATTATTGCGGGTAAGCGCCTCAAAAGTAATGGCCCCACGTGGATTGAGTTGGAAGTGCACTTCGGGTGCCTGGGTCTCTGGGTTGAATCCCACTTGGGCGTCGGTGAGCTCACTTCCGGTCAATTCCACTTTGGAGAAAAGTAGGTAAGGAATGTTCTGGGTGCGCTCGCGCTCAAAGAGAACCTGCGAGTCTTCGGGAATTTTTCCTTTGAGGGAGGCGTTGATTGCGGCCACGTATTCCGAAAATTTTTGCCCTTCTTTGAAAACGATATTTTTTTCGCGGGAAGCTTGCTCCACTAAGACGGGCAAATTCACGTTCGCGGCGAGGTTCACCATTTTAAATTCGAGCCTGGCGGTGCGGCCCACCAAAGCTTTGGCGCGTTCAATGTCACGCACCCCGGGCAACTCCACCACCACGCGATTGTCGCCCTTGGTGGTGATCGAGGGTTCGGTCACGCCAAATTCGTCGATGCGGTTGCGGATCACCTGTACGCTCTGGGATAGGGTGTTTTCCTTCAGAAGGTTGCGGTAGTCGCGAGCAATGGCGATTTGCAGGTTGCCCGGTTTTTCTTCGAGGAGGCGCAAAGTATAGGCCTGTTTTTCTAAGAGCGTTTTTACCTTTTCCGTGGAGCCAGCCTCGAAGCGCAGCTCGATTCTTGGGTCATCGTCCGTGGTGCTGTCCACTTGGCCAGCCTGGGCACTCACGCCTTCTTTTTCCAAGTCTCCCCGGAAGCTTTCCACCGAGCGCTGGAGGGTTTCCGCATAGACCTTTTTAAAGTCCACGCCGTACACCATATAGAGGCCGCCCTGCAGGTCGAGCCCGAGGTTCACCTTCTTTTTGAAGGGAAATTTCGTGGTTTCCGGATTGAGGTCAAAAAAAGTGGGGATGACGTGAACCACGGCGACCACAATAAAAAAGGCAAGAAGGCCAAAACGAAACCACCAGCTGCGACTCATCTGGGAAATCTCCTGATTGGAAAGCCGCAGACTAGCAAGGTTGCCTCAAAAATACCAGTCTGGGATTCCCGGGTTTTTATGCGATGCAGAAAAGTTTTGAAATTCGCAGAACGCGAGAGCGGAATCTTTCCGCATTTGGTATGAAGGCGTCTATGAAAATCAATTTCCCAGGGCTCGGCTACGAGCCAAACGCTCTGCCTAGAGAATTGCAACGTCATTACATTTGCGCCACCGAAGGAGAGATCGAAGCGATGCTCGGCTCCTTAGGGCTCAAAACATTTTCCGACCTATTTTCCCACCTGCCAAAAGACATCCGCATGCAGGACTTCAAAATGCCCGAGGAGCTGGGCTACGAAGAGCTGCTCCAGCATATGGACGCGCTGGCCAAAAAAAACAAAGTCCGCCTCTCCTTCCTTGGCGACGGCCTCCCGCACTACCGCACCCCCGAAGTGGTGCCGCACATTCTTTCGATCCGTAACCTCACCACCGCCTACACGCCCTACCAGCCCGAACGCAGCCAGGGGACACTCACGAGCATCTGGATTTACCAGTGCGCAATCGCGGCGCTCACGGGCTATGAGGCGATCAATGCTTCGTTTTACGACCGAGCCACCGGCCTCTTTGAGGCCATCAAATGCGCGCAGCGCTTGCGTGCGGGTTCCAAAGTGGCCGTGATTGCGGAGACGCTTTATCCCGGGGATGTGGAAACCCTCCGTACCATGGCCACCGACACAGATCTCGAGCTCCTGTTTGTGCCGGCCGACCCGGCCACCGGGCTCGTTTCGGCGCGGGCCATGGAAGCCGCGGCCACACCGGTGGGCGAGCGCCTGGCTTGCCTTGTGTATCCCCAGCTAAATTTTTTAGGTTTACTAGAAGACGTAGACGCCCTCACGGACTTGGCCGATTCCCTCGGCACCCACTCGGTGGCCGTGATCGATCCGATGACGATCGCCGCCGGCGCGCTGAAACCTCCCTCGGCCTTTGGCCAGAAGGGGGCCTCGATGTTTGTGGCCGAAGGCCAGCACCTTTCGATCGCCCCGAATTTCAGCGGTCCGGGCTTGGGCATTTTCGGCATTCGGTTTCATGAAGCCAACCGCAACGACATCCGCCAGACCGCGGGGCGCTTTATCGGTAAGGGCAAGGACCTAGCGGGGAGGGATTGTTTTGCGATCGTGCTTTCCACGCGTGAGCAGCATATCCGCCGCGACAAGGCCACCTCCAATATCTGCTCCAACCAAAGTTATTTAGCCACGCTCACCGGCGCCTCGCTACTCGAAAGGGGAGACGAAGGACTCGCCGCCAGCGCCAAAAGCGCAAGAGAGAACGCGCTCTATGCTGCCGACAGACTAACCACCTTTCCGGGACTTAAGTTCGCATATCCAAAAAGCAATTTTTGGAACGAAATCTGCCTAGAAGTGGGGGGCCAAACCGCACAAGAAATCATCCAAAAAGCCCGCAAATCCGATCTTCATGTGGGGGTGGACGTGAGTGGCCGCATTCCTGGAGGGGCGCAACGGATCTTATTGTCTTTTACAGACCGTCATTCTCGGGCCGATCTTGACCGGTTGGTGGCCTTTTTCGCCGAAAACTTTCCTGGCAAAGAAGCGGCGCAAGCCGTGTCGGCGCTTCCCGCCAAAGCCTTGCGCCATGGGCGAGTGAATATCCCGCGCGTGCCGGTGCAAAAAATCAAGGACTACTACACCAAGCTTGGCGAACAGAACGTGAGCCCCGACGACAATATCTATGCGCTCGGCTCCTGCACGATGAAATACAATCCCTACGTGAACGACTGGGCCGCCGCACTTCCTGGCTTTGCCGATCTGCATCCCGAAGCGCCCCTGGAAGATGCCCAAGGATCCCTGGAGCTCCTATATGCCACTCAAGAATATTTCAAAGGCATCACGGGTCTACCCGGTGTGACCACCCAACCCATGGCCGGAGCGCAGGGCGAGCTTGTGGGCCTGAAGCTTTTCCAAGCCTACCACCGCGCCAAGGGCCAGAAGCGCGATATTCTCCTCATCCCGCGCTCAGCCCATGGCACGAATCCCGCCACGGCCACGATGGCCGGCTTTGAGCCGAGCAATATCAAATTGATCGAGGCCGATGGCACGGGGCAGATGAATTTGGAACAGGTAAAGAATCTCGTGAGCGAGTATGGCACGCGGATCTCGGGAGTGATGGTCACCAATCCCAATACGAGCGGAATCTTCGAAGCCAATTTCAAGGCCGTGGCCGATCTCGTGCATAGCGTGGATGGGCTGGTGTATATGGACGGCGCCAATATGAATGCGATCGCCGGCTGGCTTGACTTAGGGAAAATGGGAGTGGACGCCGTCCACAACAACACCCATAAGACCTGGTCGATTCCCCATGGGGGAGGGGGCCCGGGCGATGCCTTCGTGGCCGTGAGCCAGAAGCTAGTGGATTTCCTGCCGGGCCACCAGGCCGTGAAAGAGGGCAATGACTATAAGCTCGTTAAACCGAAAAAATCTATCGGATCGGTGCAGCGGCATTTCGGCAATTTTGGTCACAAGATCCGTTGCTACACTTACCTGCGCGCTCTCGGCCGTGAGGGCGTGATTCGCATGAGCGCCATGGCCGTGCTCTCGGCCCGCTATCTCTACCAAAAGCTCTCGCCTCTCTATCCCACGCTTCCTTTCGGAGCCGAGCAAACGCCGCGCATGCATGAGTTCATCCTTACCCTGCCTAAGGAAAGCTTCGTGGCGGCGGAAAAAGCAGGCATCCAAAAGGCGATGCTCATCCCGAGAATCGGCAAGCTTTTCCTCGATTTTGGCCTGCATGCTCCCACGGTGGCGTTCCCCGAAGTCTTGGGCCTGATGGTGGAGCCCACCGAAAGCTATTCCAAGGCCGAGCTCGATGATTTTGTGAACACGGTCACGACCATTCACCAAATCGTGCACGAGACTCCCGAAGTGCTGCAGACCGTGCCGCACTTCACTCCGATCGACCGGGTGGACGAGGTGCAGGCCAATAAGAATCTCACCTTAAGCGAGCCACTGAAAGCCGACCTTATTCCTATCCTGCCCAACCGCGCCCCGGCGCGCGAGCTCGCGCGCATGAGCAAGGCAGACGTGTGGAAGAAGATCCTCGAGGCGCATAAGGCTTCGAAGATCCCAGGCTAAGATGGAGATTGTTGTCTGGAGTGAGACGGACGACGATTCCGCGGCCGAGAAACTAGCCAAGCGGCTAGGCATCGAGTGGGTGCGATCCGCAGAACCGCCCAGCCACGCGCCTTGGATGTTCTTCTTTGAAAAAGAAGCACTCTTCCTGCATTCCTTACGTCATCCAGGCTTTAAACCTTTTGTGGTGAATTATTTCGAGCGCGACTTTGCCAAGCGCTGGCGCTTTCCCTCGAAGAACGACCTCCTCGCCAAAGCGATGGGTTTAAAAAAAGGCGTGCGTACCATTTGTGATGCCACCTGCGGCTTGGGCTATGATGCGTTTTTCCTGTCCCGTTTTCCGGGCATCGAACTGAGCGCCTGCGAACGGAATCCGATCCTCGCCGAGCTCACGATGGATGGCTTCCTGCGCGTGAAGGATTATTTTGAAAACATCGCCATGTATTTCTACCTAGGAGATGCGCGCACTTTCTTGCCGGGAAAATT
>JAKFYM010000288.1 GCA_021730855.1 Bdellovibrionales bacterium | reverse complement strand
AGGGAGAGCGAGGGTTTGTGAAAGAGGAGTTGTGCGAGGCGAAACCGATGCGGAGTGAGCGACGGGAGAGGAGCGCGGAAGTTGGGGAGATTTCCCGTGGAGTGCGTGGAAAAATCGCGAGCTCGCGAGATTTTTCTTGACGGTGGTGGAGTGGAGAAATTGATTTTACGAGAGGGAAATTTGTTTTGTTTCTAGCGTGAGATTAGCCGCTGGATTTTGCCTTTAGCGCGATTTTCGAGAGAGAGTTTACGGCCCCGGATGCGGAGGATTTCTTCTCTGCAAGAGGCTCCTGCGCGAGGCCTCGAATTCCTCTTTTGAACCCCATGATAGGTTCCTGTTTTCAACATCGGAGGACCTACCCATGACCAATCGCGAACTCGAAATGAAATTAGAAACCCTAGTGCAAAACGAGCGGGAGATCACTTTGGAAATCCTGCACTTGATCCTGGAAGTGGAAAGAAGGGGGCTGCATCTCCCTTTTCGAAACCTCCAGAACTACCTCGTGAAAAAACACAAATACTCTTACGGAGCCGCGAATCGCCGGGTACAAGCAGCAAGGCTTTTGAAAAGCGTTCCGGGAGCGGAAGAAAAACTCCGCGAGGGAGATTTGAATCTCTCCACCATGGCCCAGACCCAAACCGTCTTTAACCGGGTGGATGTGTCGGAAGAAGAAAAAGTCGAAGTGGTGGAAAAGATGTGTGGGAAATCCTACCAAGAAAATGAAAAGATCCTAGCCGCCTTATTCCCCGAAGAGGCCCCGGTGAAGGAAAGTTTTCGCAGGGTAAATGCCGAGGACTCTAGATTATCGATCCTCCTAGAAAAAGAAGGAAGAGCAGCTCTCGAGCGCGTCAAAGAACTCCTCTCCCACTCCCATCCCGGAGCGAGCTGGGCAGAGATCGTGACCTTCTTAGCCCTAGACTACGTAAAGAAAAAAGACCCTCTTGTGCGAAGCAAAACCGATGCGGAGAAAAAATCCAAAGCCGCTGTGAAAAGGCAGGCCCTGCAAAGAGCCGAAGGGCAGTGTGAGTATATAAATCCCGAAACCAACGAAAGATGCCGCAGCCGCTATCGCGTGCAAACAGACCACATCATTCCCATCGCCCGAGGAGGAACTGACAATCTAGAAAACCTAAGATGCCTCTGCCAGCCCCACAATCTCCTCGAAGCCAGAAGAATCCTCGGCAAGGAAACCATGGATCCTTATTGGCCGAAGCATTGAGAGCGCTCAAAAAAATCTTTTTCCTCGCACGGCCTACGTCCAGGCCCTCCGCGCACACGCTCTCGGGCCATACCCTCGCTCGTGCTCCGCACTCACTTCAGCGCCGTACCACCTCCGCGCGCCCGCACGATCTCCCGCAGCTCCCTCCGCACACTCTCATGCTCCCGCTCAAGCCGCTCCCGCAACGCCCGCGCCGCCTCCAACGAAAAACCCTCCGCCCCCTCCTCCAGCTCCCGGCAGACCTCGGCCATTCGACTCGCGCCCATGTTCAGGCAAGTGGACTTCCAAGCATGAGCCTCGCGGCGCAGTCGCTCCCCGTCGCTCGCTTCCAGCGCCGCCAGAATGGAGCGCACCTCGGCCGGCCCTGCCTCTAGAAAATACGAGGCCAGCTGGCAAATAAGGTCCGCCCCCCCACGCGCATTCAGCCCTTCCAGTTCTTGTAAATATTTTTTGTCTATAGCCGGCACAGAATCCCTCACTTCGCGCGGCGCCTCCCGAGGGACGAGCCGATACCCCAGGCCATACACCGGCTCCACGGTATGCGTGCAGGAGGAAAGCTTCTTGCGTAGACGGCAGAGGTGCGCATCCACGGTTCGGTCGGTCACATGCGTTTTTCCGGAACCGATATTTTTCAACTGCTCTCGCGTAAAGACCTGCCCCTCTTTACGCAACAAATGTGTCAATAACTTGAACTCGGCCCGCGTGAGCTCTAGCTCCTGGGCACCGGGGCCCTCTCCCACAAACACCCGATGGGTGCCAAGCTCCAGCCGCAGGTTGCCAGCGCACAAGGTCTGCGCCAGGGCGGCGGAATCCTGCGCATGACGTAAGTGGGCCTGCACCCGCGCCCTGAGCTCGAGCGCGTCTAGGGGCTTTACTAAATAGTCGTCGGCCCCCACAGAGAATCCCGTGAGTTTGTCCGCCAGCGCGCCCTTGCCGGAGAGAAATAATAGCCGTGGTCGCGCCGCTCCCTTTTCCGCCAAGAGCCGTGCGCAAAAGCCAAAGCCGTCGCCATCAGGAAGGTCCACGTCCACGATCAGTAGGTCGAATTTCTGCTGGCTCACAAGCTGCTCGGCGCCCTTTAGGTCGGCTGCCACCACCAATTCGGCATAGCCCTCTAGCGCGTTTTGCACCAGAATCCGGCACTCCACAGAATCTTCCACCAAGAGCACTCGACCCATGCGTCCCCCAGTAAAGTCAGATACTTACAAACCAAAACCGCAACCAAGCTCCTTCTTATTTTCCCATCTCCGACCAAGAAAATAAACATAAAGCAATATACACACTCTCTCCGCCCTGAGACGAAAAAAGAGATCGCGTCATGCCCCACTGCCGGAGCCCACCACAGACTACCACAGTCCACCCACATCTAAACAACTACTATTTTTAGACCGCTTCTTGTAAAAAGGGGGACACCTGCCCTCCTTGGCAGGTTATGGGGGGATCTTATCTGGGGCGAGCTGAGAAAATATCCACCTCCTTTGGGGAAACACGAATATCTTCCAGGGAACGATCCGGACTAGGCATAAAATCTAGAGGATCAAACTCTACGGGAGCTTCCCTTCTCTCCACGGCGGCGGGGGCCACCTCTACGATCGGCTCCTCGGCCACGGGATCCACCGGCGGGGTGGGCGCGCCGGAGGTCTCCGTACTCCATAAAAGAAAAACCACACAAATAAGTTTTATCATTAGGCCTCCTTAGCAAGGAGCGTGCGCCGGATGATCCCTTGGATCTCATTCACGTCCAGCGGCTTGGCGAGCAGACGAGGACTCGCCCCATTCTCACCGGTCACGTTGCAGAACCCCTCCAGCTTCAGGCTGGACATCATCACAAATTCCGCCTTCGGTAGCACCGCATTGCAGTACTCCCATACGTCGAGGCCGTTGCCGTAGCCATTGAGCAGAAAATCGGCAAAAACCAATTCGTAGGAATTTGCGCTTAACGAAGCCTTGGCCTGGTCTACCGATGTGCACCAGTCATAGGTGATTTTCTCGTCGAGGTCCTTAATCAACCAGTCGAAGATCATCCGCAGCGAACGATCATCTTCGATGATCAGGATCGGTTTTTGTCGCGAAAGCTCAGGCTTGGTCATGAGCCGGTCCGTTAGCATTTCTTCATATAAAAGCATGCGATCTCTCCTTGCCTTGTAATTCCAGGATAGGCGGCTCAAGTGAGGAAAGAATGAAAGGATGATTGTAATTTCGTAACAAACGGCTCTTATTTACGCGGAGGCGACTCATTCAAGAGTAGCCAATATAGGCCAAGCTGCCGAACCGCCTCAGTAAACTCAATAAAATCAACGGGTTTGCGTACATAGCTGTTTACGCCCAAATCATAGCCCGTGCGTAGGTCCGTATCCTCCTTAGACGAGGTCAGGATCACCACTGGCAGCATCTTGGTGGTGGTATTGGCGCGCAGTGAGCGCAGCACCTCGAGGCCCCCTACTTTGGGGAGCTTCAGGTCCAACAAAATGATTTGCGGCATCTCACTCAGGTCACGCCCCTGGTATTGGCCCGAGCCATAGAGGTAGTCCAAAGCCTCCTGGCCATCGCGCACCACCACCACCTTGTTCTGCAGATTGTTTTTAGAAAAGGCCCGTAAGGTCAGGTCCAGATCATCCTGGTTATCTTCCACTAAGAGAATCGTCTTTGCGTTGTTCATTGGTCGTCCTTCCATTTTTATAGCGTGAAGTAAAACGTCGCGCCCTTGCCCACGGCGCCCTCTGCCCAGATCTCTCCCCCATGCCGCTGGATAATCCGCCTCGTGGTGGCTAGCCCAATGCCGGTTCCCACGAAATCCTCATAGGCATGCAGGCGCTGAAAAGCCCCAAACAGCTTGTCGTAATGAGCCATGTCGAAACCCGCACCATTGTCCTTAAGAAAAAAGACGTTCTTGCCATCTTTTTGCCCCTGCCCGAACTCAATGCAAGCCTTAGGCGTTTTCGCAGTGAACTTGAATGCATTGCCCAGAAGATTTTCGAGCACGATTCGTATGAGGCCTGAATCGGCATGAGCCATCGCCACGCCGGACACCACCCACTCCACCTCCCGATCAGGAGTGGAGGACTGCAGCTGCTGCCCCACCTGGCGGGCAATCGCGCTCACATCCACATCCGTCCGCTTGAGTTCATGCCTCGCCACACTCGCCAAACTCAGGAGATCATCAATCAACTCCCCCATCCGCTGCGTGGCCGCTCGCACTCGCTTCAAGTGATTTTTCCCCTGCTCGTCTAAACGCTCGGCCTGGTCTTCCAAAAGGGCCTGGCTGAAGCCATCAATGCTACGTAGGGGAGCGCGCAGGTCGTGGGAGACAGAATAGGAAAACGACTCTAGCTCCTTATTGGAGACCAAGAGCGAATCATTGGCTTGCCGCACTTGCTGATAGAGCTTATGCAACTCATCGCTCTTACTTCTCAACTCCTCTTCGGCACGCTTTAGGTCGGTGATATCCTTGGCCACACAAACCATTCCCAAAAATTTTCCATCCCGCTCCCGAATCACCGAGGCCGACACCAGGGCCGGCACCCGCGCGCCATCCTTTGCCACCAGTGTTGATTCCGTATTGCGGAACTTTCCTTCGCCATCTAGGTCCTGGACCCCAAGTTTGGGTTGCGGGTCCGCAAAGAGCAGGCTGGCTTTTTGTTCATATAGATCTTCCTTTCGATAACCCAGCAGCGACGAAGCCACTTCGTTTACCCTCTGGATTTTGCCCTCCGCCGTGAGCACGATCACCAAGTCCGTCATCGATTCGATCACGTTCTCCACGTAGTCCTTCGACACCGTGGTCTTCACAAGCGCATCCGCCATATTATTGAAAGAATCGGTGATCCGCCCGATCTCGTCACAAATTAAAATCGGTGCGCGATAGGCCACATTGCCTCCCGCAATCGCGCTCGTGGCCTCTAAAAAATTCTGGATCGATAGATTGATCTGCCGAGCCAGGGAGAGGCCAAACACCAGCGCAAAAATCACGAAGGAGACCGTCATGACCACTCCCACCTGCAGCGGAAGGTGGCGCTTGCTATAGACGCCATCAAAAATCCGGCTCGTTTGCTCTTGCGCATAGATCTGCGCCTGCGCGATGGTGTCGCGCGATTCAATTTCCAGCTGTCTCAGGATCAATAGCTGCCGCTCTAGCTCGTCGCGAACAGAGGAGGATCTCGTGGCCGCGGTTCGAAAATAAGCCTGCGCCAGGGAATCGAACTCCAGCAGCCCCGCATTCATCGTGGACAAAAGCTCACTCACCTTGGGATCGATCAAACCTAGAACAAGCGCCTCCTCCACCTTGCGCTTGGCCTGGCCATTGGCGCCCTTCAAGACCAGCTGCGTTTCAGGCTTCGGCCCCTCCGCCGCTATCCGCTCGAGGATCTCAGCCCGGGAGTCGGTGATCTGCCGCACTTGCCTGGCGATCTCCGTGATGCGGTTGTATTGGTGAATCTCGGCCAGGCTCTGCAGCTGCGTTGCGCTAGAAAAATAAAGCCCCGCGCATTCCAGCAAGAGCAAAACAGAAACAGCCGCGATGAAAAGCAATAGCCTTCTGACAATGGAGCTGTTTTGCACAAAAGCTTTCATAAACCGACTAGTCCTTGTCAGAATCCATGATTTTTATAGACTTCACTTTCGTATTTTTTAGGTCCGTCTCCGGAGAAATATAGCCAATGGCTCCAGGGAAGGAGGCCACAAACTGAATCACCATCGCATCCGACCGCACCTTGAGGGGAGCGCTATCGCCGGTATAGAGCTTCTGGCCAATCCAAAACAAATCGACCTCGCTGGCCGCCGTCTTCAGCACCTTGCTCAGGAAAGCCTTTCGCACAGCAGAATCGGCACCATGGTCGACGAAACGCACATTCGTGCCGCTCGGCCATTGCTTCTTTTTCTTAAAATAGTAGTTGGAGATCGCTTCGTTGCTGATGGAATCCAGCGGTTGTTGTGCATTGATGATAATGACAATCCCGCTCTCGGCCTGGGAAAGCCGCGGCCAGGCCAGCAGGAAATAAACTAGAAAAAGAAAGAAGTTTTTCACGTATTCCCCAGCTCAAAAAGCCACTCCAACCGACGCGTCCACAGTGTAGAAATCGCGGCCCTGGCCTAAGACCCTTTCCGTCGCCCCTAGGTAGTCATACCAGAGGTAGCCCAGGCGAAAACGCGTATGCGGAGAGGGAAGCAGATTCACCCCGCCTCCATATCGTAATTGTTTATATGGGTCGGCAATCGCGGTGGTCGACGACAAAATAACAGCGCCCTTGGTGTTGTTAAAATAGTCGAGTGCGCCGTAAAAGAGCAGCTTCCCTTCCATTACGCTAACCTCTGGCTCTAGGTAGGCACTCCAAGGGTTAAAAAATTTTGTGTAATTCCGAACGTATTCCATCGTGAGGGCAAAGCGCCGATACTTCCACCTAAGGTCGGTTCCAATGGTTTTAAAGGTGGTCTGGTTGCGCTTCCCCACTTGGGTGGAAAAACCTACCGCAAGGGCTTCCGAAAAGGGAGCCAGCCAGATCCGGGCTCCGCCCCCGGGAGTACGCGTATTCGAAGTGGGAGTAAATGAATAGAGATTATAACCGCCGCGGCCCGAGAGCGTTTCCAGGGAACCACTAAGGTGGAGGCCCATCCATAGGGGGGCGGCCATGGCCATGGCGTCGGCCGCGATGCCGCCGATTAGTTGTGGGCCTCCTCGCCGACGGAATAGAACGGGATCCCGCTGCTGGAAAGCAATGCCGAAGGGCGCATAGCCCAAGCCCGCCTGCATCACAAAAATGGGATTAGTGCTATATTCCACATAGCCCTGCGCCACAAGGATCGAGGCGGCCGCGGTGCCAAACCGCCTTCTGATGGGAAATCCTAAGAGCACGGCCCGCGGATTATTGTTGGCATTGAGGATCGGAAAACCCAAGCCGGCCATGATCTGGGAGTTGAAGCGGATGTTTTCGCTAAATTCCGCCGCCAGGTTTATTCCTAAAGTATGGTTAGAGGCCGAAGCCTGGAATCTCGTGCTTCCCCCTCCTCCCATCGCCACAATGCCGGACTCAAAAAATCCACCGAGCGAGATGTCCTCCCCGAGAAACGACCGGACTTGCCCACGGCGATCCAGCACCTGCTGAAACATATCCTCTTGGCCTTGCTCCAGGCGCTGCAAGCGCTCTTCCACCGAAGCCGATTTTTCTGCCCTGGCTTCTGCGCCCAGCACACACCATAGTCCGACCATCCCTAGCCAAAAAAAATGCATTGACGGCTCCTCGTCGCTACTTTTAGAGGCTGCCATCGCCCTGCGCGCAGCATCCACTTCCTCTTAGGAACAAATAAAATGATGAACTGATTATATATTTTTTCAAATATATATTAATTTGTTTTATAAACTTTGATTAATTTTCGTCAGAAAGAGACTGGACGGCTAGCGTGCGCGCTCAGCCAAGAGCGAAATAATTTTGTCGCGGGAGATCGGCTTCTCAAGGTAGCCGGAGAAGGCTTGGCTTTCAGGCCGATTTTTGTATTTTTCCGGGGCGGTGGCCGACATCGCCACCACCGGTAGAGTGGGGTTCCATTCTCTAACCGCGCGCAAAAAACTGAATCCATCACAGACGGGCATCTGCAAATCCACAATGGCCATGTCGAACGAATCTTTGCGCAGCAAGTCCAAGGCCAAACATGCGTCGGTTTCGGTAACCACAATCAGGGACAAGCTCTCCAAAACCACTCTGGCCAAAAAAAGATTTTCCTCTTTGTCGTCGACCACGAGTATTTTCATGAATGGCCTGCGTTTCCTGAAAGAGGGGAAATCCACCCAAATCAATCCATTATAATAATATATCTCTATTTATGAAATAGACTATTTCGTTTCAGAAAATAGCGCCCACCTAGGGCCTCGACTTGCCAGGGCCCTAGCCCAGCAACTGCCCCAATACCCGCTTCATTGCCATCTTGGTTTGCGCGGCCTTATAGGCGGTATGCGACGCCAGGCCACTTTCGGCCTCAAGGTAGTTCACCTTATCGATGATCTGCACCTCGAAGGGGTAGAAAAACCGCTGCTCCTTCGCAAAATGCGAAAAATCCAGGCGCTCGAGAATCCCCCGAATCTCCTTATCTTGATTCGATTTCAGAATTGCGCGGAGGTTCTTCACTTCCTCATAGGCTGGATTGCGGTACTTGATCAATTGCCGACAAGTAAACTGGATAGACTGAAAGCTGGCCGCGGAAAAAGGATTGTTCTCGGCAATGTCTCCCTGGGCCTCGGCATAGCCGCCCAATAGTGCCCGCTCGAGAATTTCTTCCACCTGGTTGGGATCCTGCAGCTCACCCCGCATCACCGAACGCCGCACCTCGCGCCAAGTGCGGCGATAAAGACGAGGATCCACCAAATTATTGCGCGAGCGCGACGGCCGCACATTGATCGGCATCACGATATAGCGGTCGCGTAGGTATTTCAGCACGCGCACCACATCGATGCGCGTGCGCGTGATGAAACGCAAGCCAATCTGGTCAAAAACATCTTCGGCGAGAGTTTCTTTTTTATGCAAAAGCTTCAGGATCACCGAATCGCGGCTCTTGCGCGGCTTGGTGAGAAACCTCTCCAGAGGCACAGCATCCTTTTTTTTCGGATTTCCTAAGTAGAGCTTGTCTTCTACGGAATGGATCTCTTTATAAAATCGATCCAAGATCTGCTTCTGGATTTCGGGAAAAAAATCGTGACGCAAGTCCTTATCCAAGTGCGAGATCGCATGCATCACACGCAGGATCGAGCAGGCCCAGCGGGTGCGCTCCACCTGCTCGAGGCTTTTGTCGGAGGACCATAAAAAGAGCGCGCGAATGTCGGTGAGCTCGAGAAAAACCTTGGGAATCTCTAGGTTCGCGCCGTCGGCGTTTTCCGGCTGCAAAAAATACTTACGAATAAAACGCAAGGCCTCGTGGTAGTTGCCCAGAATTTCGGCTGACTCCACGGGGTTTTCTAAATTGTAGCCGTACATTCGCAGGAATTCGTCGGCCACTTCTAGAGAGCGGATCGGCAGGCCCTGGTGCAGGTCAATCACGCTGCGCCCGCGCAGCATAAGGTGCATCACATCGCGCCCTAGCCGCAAGCTATCGATATAGGCCAACAGAC
>JAKFYM010000079.1 GCA_021730855.1 Bdellovibrionales bacterium | reverse complement strand
CTACGCCGGCGAGGCGGAGCTCTACACGCTGATCGGCCGGCTCAGGACCGAGCGCGGCTTCGGCGTGTTGCTGGTCTCGCACGACCTGCACGTGGTGATGGCCCAGAGCGACCGCGTCATCTGCCTCAATCGCCACATCTGCTGCTCGGGCGTCCCCCACGCCGTCGCCCAGCACCCCGAATACGCCCGCCTGTTCGGCGCCGAAGCCGCGCGCTCGTTCGCCCTCTACCACCACCAGCACGACCACTCCTTAGTCGTTTTTTCCTCGTCCTTGTAGTAAAGCAGTTCGCAGGAGGGCGAGCTGTGGTGATCTTTTTCTTTCTCTTTTTTCATGCTGCTTGGGCAGAGGATAAAATTTCCCTGCCTCCCACCTTGGCGATCGCCCAAGAGCTCCTAGTGGCTCAAGGCATTTGCCAGCCAGGATTTGCCGAAGACGTGGGCATCCAAGTGGAGCCTCTAAGTAGAGGCTACGAGCTCTGGCTCGTGCCTTGCGCGCATTGGGCGCGTAATCCGGCCTGGCTGGCCTATGTAAAAATCAACCAGCCCTCCCTGCCCTTGGGGTATCTGATGAAGCCCATCTTTTTTGTGAGCTATGCCACGCACGAAGGCCTTTTTGCGAACAATGTGATCCATAGCCCGCAGTGGGACGCTAGTACCCACACCCTCCATAGCCGCTACTACCGAAATGGCATCGAATTTTGCGGCAGCATGGGAAAATACGAATGGAATGAAGGCTTGCAAAACTTTCAGGCCAGAGACCTGCGGAAACAAGACGACTGCACCAATCCGCAAGCGAATTGGGAAAAACTAATTCCCTAAAGTGGGAGCTCCAATAGGAAGATGGACCCTTTGTTGAGCTCGCTCTCTACGGAAATTCGGCCTTTATGGGCTTCTACAATTTCGCGGGTCACGTAGAGCCCAATGCCCAAACCACTAATATTGTGATGGGTGCTCACACGTTCAAAACGATCGAAAATCCTTTTTTGGTTCTCTGGGCTGATGCCAATGCCTTGGTCCTGCACGCGGAGCAGAGCAAATCCTTCCGTCTGGGAAAGTGTGGCGGTGACTGGGTGCCCTCGGCCATATTTTAAGGCATTCGAAAGCAGATTGGTGATCGCCTGCTCAATACGAATCTTATCCCACTGCCCCCTCACCTGGGCTTCCTCCTGCAGATGCAATACGCACCCCACCAACTCCGCCTCTTCTTTGAAGCGGCCAAGAACTTCCTGCACCAAGGAATTGAAATCCACTTCCTCCGGCTCCAGGCGCAACTTGCCATTCACCAGGCGGGAAAGATCCAGCAAGCGATCGAGCAAGGTGCCCAAGCGCAAGGTTTGGCGAAGTGCCATACTGATTTTGCCTTGGAAGTTCTCCTTTCCTAGCATTTCGGCAGGCTTCATCAGGTGGCGGGCAACGAGCTGGAGTTGCATCTGCAAAGAAGTGAGCGGAGTGCGCAGCTCATGGGAAGCAATCGAAAGGAATTCATCGCGTAGGCGAATGGCGTTCTGGGCCTGTTGGTAGAGCAGGGCATTCTCGATCGCAATGCTCGCGCGCCGGCCCAGCTCCTCGGCCAACTGCAGATCCACCTGCTGAAAGCGACGGCCAGATTCATCGGTTTGGCCAAAGGAGAGGGCGCCGAGAATTTTTCCGCTCACAATGATCGGCACTCCGAGAAAAGAGCGCACCCCGAGCTGAAGCGTATCGGCTAAGTGCTGGGGCTCCTGGATTGCGGCTCGCATCATCTCGTCGGTGATCAGGGGATAAATCTGTGACTCCCCCTTGCGCAGGATCGCGCCAATGCCATGCTCAGATTGAAAATCTGGTGGGTACTTTTCGTAGAATTTCTCGGCAAACGCGACCTTTTCCGCATCGAGATGAGCGGTGGAAAGCCGGCGCACATAGCCCTTTTCGTCGAGCAAATCCACCGAGCACCAATCAGCGAACTGCGGCACCGCGAGCTGGGTGACCGTGACCAGAGTAGTTTCAAAATCGAGGGAGGAAACGAGAGTCATGCTAGCTTCCGCGAGGAATTGACTCGTCTCTTGCACCAATTTTTGCTCGTGGATGTCCGTGGCGGTGCCGATCCAGCTCTGGATCTTTCCGTCGGGCAAACGCACCGGCACTGCGCGCCCCAAATGCCAGTGATAGATTCCATCATGGCGGCGCAAGCGGTATTCGGCGGCAAAGGGTGCACCGGTCTGCATGCTTTTTTTCCACTGGGCGCCCATGGCAGCGAAATCGCCGGGATGGACAAAATTTTCCCAACCCATTCCTTTCTTCTCGTCAATGGTGGAGCCCGTATAAAGCAGGCATTGGCGATTGCAATATTCCGTTTGGCCCTCGGGAGTGGCGATCCATACCAACTGAGGCATGGCTTCCGCCAAGGTACGAAAGCGCAGCTCCCGCTCTTCCAATAAAAGTTCGGCGCGTTTGCGCTCGGTAAAGTCACGGAAAATGGAAATGGCAAACTTGACCTTGCCTGCCTCGTCGAAAACTGGCTTAGCGTTGATGATCGACCAGCGCAACTCTCTCTTCTCCCTGCTCCGGAAGCAGACCAAGGTCTCCGGAGGGGAAGCCACTCCTTGCAGGGCAAGCCTTCCGGGCAGCTTGTTTATGGGAAAGGGAGTGCCGTCCTCGGCGAGGATCTCGAAGCGATCCATGATTTCCGCAGTGGTAGCCTGCAGGAAGGCTTCAGCGGAAGGGAACCCACACATTTGGGCTCCGGTCTCGTTGGCAAAAATAAAATTGCCTTGGGTGTCTAAGACGGTGATGCCATCAGTCACTCCACCCAGCACCACGTTTAGCTGGTCCCGCGAATGGCGCAGCTCTTCTTCGGCCCGCTTCACTTCGGTGAGATCGTGATGGATCAAAAGAATTTCTTTGATCGCCCCTGTGTCATCCTTGATGGGGGAAATCATGGCGCCGATCCAGCGCATCTGATCCCGCATGCCAGAGGCTTCGGGAGGGCGGTAGGCCACGGCGGGGATGTCCAAAGTTTTCCCGGCGAAGCCCTCGCGAATCAAGGAGGCAATTCCCTGTTTCTCCAATTCTTCGTCTTGAAGAACATTGTAGTGAGGGTACACATAGCCACGCACCACTTCCTCACTCACATTGAAAATCTTGCGCCAAGCGCGGTTCACCGCCAGAGTGCGGCCGTCGGGCGCAAACACCTGGGTGCTCACCGGGGATTGTTCAAAAAGCGTGCGAAAACGAAGCTCGGATTTTTCGAGCGCCTGGCTCATGCGGTCCAGCTCCTGCTGCGCAGAGGCTGCGGACTCTAGGAGTTGTTCGTTCTGCACCCGAAGAGCAATGCGTAAAGCTAGTTCCCGAAAGCTTTCGTGCTCTTCAAGAAAAGATGACGAAAAAACACTTAGAGTGCCAAAATCTTTGCCCCCGGCGCGCAGAGGAAAATCCACTTGGGAAAGAGAGGATGGATGGACGCGACCAGCCGCGACGCTCTGGCCCGACGCATAGGAAATGCGACAACCTTGGAAATCTGCCGCAATGAGCGCGGCAATTTCTTCCAAGGTGATTTTTAGGCTGCTATTTTCAGCTAGCAAAGCGGCAGTTTTGCGTAGCAGAACGGCATTTTCCAACATTGGCCTGAAACCATAACCAAATGGCGGTGGGAGTCAACCGCATTTCGCAAGCGTTTCGCTGGCCTTAACGTTCTTCGGTGCCGATTTTTTCCCAAACCAAAAAAGCCGAGGTGGCTTGCGGCCCGTCGCGGTATTTCAGCCGCCATTGGGCCAGCTCAGGGGCTTCCACCACGCTGATTTCACGCCCCGCGCACTCCGGGAGGTGACGGTTGAAATAGCGAATCGGGAAGCCGAGTAGCAAAACATCACGAGTGTAGATCGCCACATGGCTCACCGGTGAAGCCAGGCACACTTCTGCGATACGTGCGCGCACCTCGCGCATGGTGGAGGCATAGGTGAGATTGCGCATGCCTTCATTGGCCACGATAAAACGGTTCGACTGCACAATGAAGGCCGTGTTGAGAAAGGCACAGACCACCACCCAGGGAATAAGCACCGTCTTCCAACGTGGACGCAGATCCTCGAGCGCAAAGGCCAGCGCAAGAAACCCCAGCCACCAGACAGCATGGAAATAGTGAGCTTCCGTGGGGATATTGAGGAAATTGAACACCAGGATTCCGATCACGAACGCGAGAAAGGTAACCCACTGTAAAGCATCGAGCCGCTTGCCTCTCCACGCGCGGAAAGGAAGCGCGAACACATAGGCCATCGCCACCGCTTTCGGCACCCAGGCCAGCACGTCTCGCCAGAGCAATTTATCCCAGGGAAAACCCACAAATTTTAGAAAATCTGGGAACACCAAACCAAACTGATTCTCACTCTTCCAGAAACTCAGAAAAACAAACGATCGCTGCAAAAGCCACCATAGGTTCCGCCCGTCTCCCCAAGGCTTGCGGCTAGGATCGCGCTCCACCAAACCCTCGTGCCGGTACAAATAGATCGCTTCCCAAACATAGGGCGCCACCAAAACCACAAATCCCAAAAGGGCGGAGGAGAGCAGCACGATTTTGCGCCCGCGGCTTGCAGAGGAACGCCAAACCACGATCGTGGCCGTAAGGCCGCCGGCCAGCACCACGGGCCCAGCCATGGGATGGATATTGATCATCAACGCGGCCACGAAAACGAGAACAATCCAGGCAAAAGGCGCCTGGGAATTTTTCCGATCCAGATGATCTAAGGCCAGCAAGAGACAAGCAGAAAGAAACACAAAAAAAGTATTGTCCCAAAGCATTCGCGAAAAAAAGAAGAGCCAGGGAGACGAAAGCGCGAGCCATAAAAAAAGCCAGACAAGTGGCCGCTCCACTCGTCGCCACAGCACAAGGCCAATCGCCGCGAGGCCAAGTGTGTAGACAAGGGCGTGAAAGAAAGCAAGCCCTTCTAGGGAGGAGAAGAACCACCGTAAGATGCCATAGATCCACATGGCTCCCGCCCCGTAAGCCAGGGGAATGCTACTTCCGCGCATCGCAACCAAGGGGATTGTGCCCTTAGCCAGGTGATCGTCGACAATCAGTTGGAAAAGAGGCTCATCGTTAATAAAGGGAATCATCGAGGGATACGCCAAGCGCACCCAGAGGCAGGCCAAAATCCCTGGTATGGCGAGAAAGGGGACGACTTTCCGGATCCAACGATTAGCTTCTTCCACAGCCAAAATCTCCGCGCAGGATGAGTTGCTGCAGCTGCTGTAGATCGTAGACCCGCGCTCCCGCTTTTTCAAAAAGTATGGCCTTGTCCCACGGATAGCCGGGGAAACGCAGATGCAAGCCCATGGCGGCGCGCGTGTCGAGCAGGAAGGAAGCGCCGCTCGTCTCACATAATGCCTTTAGAAAAGCCACCGCGTCGGTGAGCCCATAGGTGGCTTTGTCGATAGTGGGCTGCTCGGTGAGCACCGTGGTGCGGATGGTGGAGAGATAGTAGGTTTCATTGTCGCCACTGATCACCACAAGGCGATTGCCGGCATGCTCGCGCAACCAAGCCTTAGCCTCCGCTCCTGTATGCTCCTGCAGATAGGCCACGCCCGGGCTCACACGAAAAAACTTCCAAAGAAAATGCGTGGGCAGTTTTGAGACTCCCAGCAGAGCGCCACACAATATAATCATGCTGATTGTCTGCCAACGAGGAAGGTATTGTTGCAGGAAGACCAGAGCGATCGCCATAGCAGCGGCCGCCCCCACCCAGAGCGAAGCCCCGAGGTAGCGAAACTCCGCCGTGGGCATCACCGCTCCCACCATCACCACCAGCGCAAGCACAAAAAGGAGAATCCAATCTGTCCATTCCCGCAGCTGCGTTCGAGCTGCTTTATGAAGCAGCAACAGTGGCAGCAGTATCCACAGCCAGAAGATGGGCGTCTCGGCCGTGAGCTGGTGCGCGCGCAGGAAAAGCATCGAATACCAAGCCTCGCCGCCAGACGGCTGATGAGTGTCGAAGTGATTCGCCCAGGATTGGCTAACCCAGGGGCCGGGGAACCAATGATGAAACATGGTGTAGAAAGGATTCTGGGTTTCCCACCAATTGCGAAAGTAGACAGGCAATGCGCCAAACAAGGTGCCGATAGCGGAAAAAGCGAGGGCCGGGATAGCAGCGCGAGGATGAAACCAAAAAAGACGGACCAAGAGGATCATGCCCAATGGAATCAAGAAAAGCACCGCGCTGATTTTGGCCGAGACTGCTAAGCCCGCGAACAGTCCTCCCAGTAACCAAGCTTTTTTGCTGGGCTTGTGTAAACCCTCCCAAAGAAAAAGCCAGGAACCCAGGCACCAGAAAGCCATGCCGCAATCATTTTTCGCAAGCGGCCCGGTCCAGGCCATGCTGGGCACAAATAGCAATGCGAGGCAAAGCAAGAGGCGCGGTCCCTCGGCGGCGAAACCTTTTTTTTCGCGCACCATTTGGTCGAGCACCATCACGCTGCCAAAAAGTCCCCACAAAAGATGGATCCATTGAGAGAATAACTGAGCAAGCACGAGCTGAGCCATGCTCGCGGGCTCGCTCGTGAACAAAACCTGGGGCCACAGGAAAAAATATTCCCAGGTGGCCGCGAGCAGGGGCACGGGCAAGTCTTGATTGAGCTGGACCACGCCCATGAGATTCCAGAGCCGTGGCCCCATGAGGTGGTAGAGAAGAGGATCGCCATGCGCTTGTGGAAGATAGGCCGTGAAATAGCGCAGGCCGAAGACAAATGCCAAAACACCGATCACCCAGGGGTTGCGCCACGGCAAACCCACCATACGTGCATCGCGCCATGGGGCCACCAGCAAGCCCGCATGCAAAACAAAAAGGAAAAGCCAACGATGTTCTGCGCCGAGCCATCCCACATGCCCAAAGAGCATCGCCATCGCCACGGCCACCACGCTGGAAAAAAGCCAGACTCCTGCCCCGCCTCCGCCCCAGCGCTTCTCTAGCCACAAGCCCCAGCCAAGCAGACCGGCACAAAACGATAAGAAGTAGAGAGACAATGGAAGGATGCCCCACCAGCTTTCCAACCAAGCCGGTGGAAAGGAAAAAAGCCAGAGAGTAAGGCTAAGGCCCGTGACAAGCAGACGCGGAATCCAAAATTGCATACCTATATGATGTATCGCCATTCGCCTGCTTTAGGAAGTCCCGCAAAATCCCTTGATACCCAAGCCGTCCTCTTGTTACCTTTTCTTGGCTTGTCCACCATCAAAGAATCTTTATCTTCCCTTTGGCGCGCTCCTGCGGTGCGCTTGCTTTTTTTTCCTTGGGCTGTCGCCTTTTTGCTCTTGCAACTGGTGAACACCCAAGATGGCGGGCCCAATGCCGTGAGCCGTTTTCTCACGATGCGCTCCATGTCCGAACTGGGTAGCTTCACCATCGACACCCGCACCGGCGCCACCTCCGATTGGTCCAAGACTCCCGATCCCGAGGGGCACTACTATTCCAACAAAGCTCCGGGCCCCATGCTGCTCGGCTTCCCCACTTTTTTCGTGATCGACCAAATTCCTCGGCTCTGGGAAAAAGGCTTTCGCGATGAGTTCAACCAGCGCCATGTTCCTGGCTATTTCCAAAAGACCTGGACAAGCTTCCTCAACCAGATTGTTCCGCTCCTGTTGCTCCTGGCTTTCATCGTGCGCTGGCTCAATAGCTTGGGAATTGCTCGGTCCACCCAAATTTATTTTCTACTCGCCACCTTTTTTGGCTCCACGGCCAGCATGTATTTTAATAACTATTCGGGCCACGGCCTCAACGCCATCCTGCAGCTAGGCTTGCTCTTCACCCTCCTGCTCGGACGCTACCGCTGGGTGGGATTCTTTGCCGGCGCCGCCCTGCTTTCGGACTATAGCTTCGTGGTACAAATTCCGGCATTTCTGGTGGCCCTAGCCGTTTGCTTTCAGACACGCCGCGAACTCTGGCGGCCAGTCGGGCAGATTGCCGTGGGCGCGATTCTACCTGCCGCTCTTTGGACTTGGTACCACACCTCGGCCTTTGGCAGCCCTTTCCTTGTGGCCAACCATTTTCAAAACCCTGTCTTTCAAGACACTGCCCACGAGGCCGTGAATTTTCTCGGGATCTTTCGGATCCCGCAGCCGGCTGTGCTCTGGGAACTTCTATTTGGCCAAAGCCGTGGTTTGCTGTTCACCCAACCGTGGCTGCTGTTCCTCATTCCAGTGGCTTTACTTTCTTTTCTGCCTGCCAAAAAATCTGTTCCCACTCCTGCCGTTCTGCCCTTTTTTCGGCGCGTGACGGCTGCTTTCTGCGTGCTTAGCCTCGCTGGCCTGCTTCTGCTAAATATGTCTTATGGAGGATGGTTAGGTGGAGGCGCTGCAGGTCCGCGCTACCTAAGTGGCATCTTCCTCTGTTTCGCTTTTTGGATGGCACTAGAGCTGGATCGCTTTCCCGCAGTCATTCGTTACTTCTTTTGGGCTGCGCTCCTCTTCAGCCTAGTATTCCGCTCCCTGGTCTTTGGTTCCACCATCCTCGGCCCGGGTTTGCCGCTCTGGCAGTGGTATTGGTACTCGGAATTTGCAAGGCCCACCTGGACACCACAATCACGGCTAGCGATTTTCTGGTTGGTGCTAGCAGGAGCCTGGTTTTACCAGCGCCGCCTCTGGAAAAAAGCTGCCTTTTAAAAAAGGGGCCTCCTGAGCCGCGTTTACAGTTTCCACTCCTGCAGCCGCAGCAAACGCTTTGCCTCTTGGCACAACCAAGCAAAGGCAAGGCGCCCCGCCTGCGCAGCCGGCCGGCCAAGTACGGCCACGAACACAAGAAAGAAAAAACAAAGATAAGCCACCTTCCGCCCCTGCGGCGTGGGCCAGACAATAAACACGCGCCAGAGTGGGCTATACTCCGGCACATAGAAGCACATAAAGTCCACCGCTTGGCCCTGCTGAAAACAGTCCTCTAAAAAATCCAGGCCGTAGAGCACACCCTGCAAACCCACCCAGATCGAAAGAGCCGAAGCTCCTAGCCAAAAAAACAAGCGGCGAAACTGCTGGGATAGCGTGGGCCAAAGCGCGGTGAGTCCCACTGGCGCCCAAAGTGAGGCAAACAGATAAAAGCGCGGCCCCCAGAAGGATTCCCCCGTCCAGCACCACCAGCGGGAAAAAACCAGGATCAGGCCAGTCAGATAGAGGCCACCCACGAGCAGAAAACGCCCCTCCCGCTTGGAACTAAAAATCCCACGGCAAAAAGCCGTAAGCAGGCCCGGAGTATAAAAAAGCAAACCTTTGCCAAAGGAAAAGAGCACGGAGAGCACGCCGAAAAAAAGCGGGTAACTAAAGCCGGGGCCTCCGGAATAAGGCAGCAAACTCTTTGCGCCTGTGGCCTCCAGATAGGCCCGCGGAAAAAACTCTCCATATGTCAGAAAATTTTCCCCCGTAATGCCGAGCACGAGTGGGAGCAGCAGCAGCAG